>CAZWNM010000287.1:0-4367 GCA_964635765.1 uncultured Planctomycetaceae bacterium
CCGTAGGGCGGGTCAGTACAAACGCAATCAACGTTGCCCAGCGTTGGCAGCACGTCCAGCAAATCGCCGCAATAGACTTGAATACAGTCTTTGTTGTAAATCATGTAAGTCTCAATAGGTCTGCTTTCCACACATCAATCCCGCCTTCGATGAACACGTCCCGCACGCGAGGTATGCGTTCGCCAACGAGCTTCCACTGTGCGAGCGTGCCGGACATCACGGCCAACTGCACGCCACGAGCGCAGGTGTCAATGGCCACGAAAGGCATTTGGCCGATCTCGACGATTGCGAGCATGTTGCGCTCGTCCGCCGCGACCAGCACACTGAATGCGACGTGGTTCAACAGATGGGACGCGAAGCCTGGTTGGGCCTGCTGGTCTTGCATCGCCGCCAAAACCGAGAGGAAGCGTTCCGCGTCCGTCCTAATGACGGGGTTTGAATCCACGGCTTCCGCGGCGTTGTAGCCGAGAGCTTGCTGGCTTACCGTCAGCAGCTTGTTGAAATCGGGAGTCGGCACTTGCACGAGTAGAAAGTTCGGGGTCATATCGCCTCCAAAGGACACCGCCGGGGATCGAACCCGCTGGGGCAGCCTGTTTGCCGCGGTGCCCGGCCCGACTATCGGGCACGCTCTTTACGGGTATCCTGGACTTTCTCCGCGCCATCATTCTTGATGGTGAGGAACTTGACGATCTGCTTGACCACTACGTCCGACGCCGGCGGCTTGATTGGCGTCGAGCATTTCGTCACGACGGGCGAATACCATCCGCCCTTCTTGTTTTCTTTCCACCCGGCCTTCACGGTAACGGGGTACGGGCCGTGTGGTTCAAGATCGCTGACCTCCGCTCCGGCCTTGGCCTTGCGGTCGATGTCAGACTGGGTGAGCGGGAGGGCCGGGAAGACGTTCTTGGCCTCGGGACGGCATGAAATGGTGCCGAAATAGAGTTCGAGAAAACGTCCGGTGCTTCGCTCCAATACGAGGAAACTGGTGCCCCACTGACAACCCGAGTCCTTCGTGGTGGACCGTTCAACGATGGCCTTGAACGCATCCGAAGTCTCGTCATACGACGTGACAATGGCGGACGTGTCGCTCAGGTCGATCGCCTTGGGGCGTCGAGCCAGGGGAAGCACGTCGATACTGGGGCCGAGGTCGATGACCTCCTCTTTCGACTTGGGGATGCCGAAATGGCCGTTCTTGATTTTGTCCTTCTTGACGTACTTATCGCTGTTACACAGCTTAATGTAGCCAAGAAAGTCGCCACCCTCGGCAAGCGAGTCGTAGGCGGCATCGCTACCGATTTGGGTGGACGGTAGCTGGGAGAGATCGAGCGTCGCAAGTTCGTTCATGTGGTTTCCCTAAACGAGTTGAATGAAAATAAACTCCTGATAATAAACGAGTGTCTTTTTTAGCCTCGAACGTGCCAAAAAAATAAAAATAATTTTGTTGGCACGTTGCACACGGAAAATGACACTCGTTTATGTATGAAGAGATATGTAGATACCGAAACGTGCGGTTTGCATGGGATGCCCGTGCTTTTACAACACGCCACCGACGAAGGCCCGATTAGCCTCCATGAGATATGGAGAAACCCCATACGGGACACTCTCCGGCTTATTGAACGCATCTGCGAGGACACCGTTGTCGGATTCAATCTGTCGTTCGACTGGTTTCAGTTGGTCAAGTGCTATACGACCTTCCGACTGGTCAACCCAGACTGGATACCCATTGAGCATGTCAATGCGATTGCGTTGAAGGAGCAGGAAGCCCAGAACGGCCCCTGTCTGAAGCCGTTCTCTGCCCTCGATTTGATGCTGCACGCCAGGAAGGGGCCGTTGCAATCCTTAATGGCCCGTGACGACATCCGTATTAAGCGGGTGCCGACCGCTCTCGCCTATGCGCTGTCCGACGAGCTTGAACGGCGCGTCGAGATCGACCAAATCTATTTTGCCAAAAGGGCAGACCAAGACGCCCCGCACTGGCAAGTCTGTGACCGAAACGACCGATTCGGCGACCTTGACAAGAACTTCAAGGATGTAATCTTGCGGTTTGCACCCGCAGGAGGCTTGAAGTTCATCGCCGAGCATGTCCTGCATTTGAAGCCGAAATTTCACTATAAAGACGTAGAACCCGACTCTTCGTGGCGTCCTTACGAACTGGGGTTTGCTCCAACCGCCCTGGCCGTTTCTAGCGCAAGCCGCGGTTGGGAAGTTTGGGGATCGAAGAAGAACGCGCCGACTGTCGAAGAGTACGATCCCGACCCAGACGACATTATTACCCACGATAAAAATGACAAATTGTTCGGGATTGCCTGGCCTGGCGTCATCGACAAATTCGTGAATCACTGGGCGACCCACGCCGACGCCCGCGAGTATGCCAACGACGATATTGTTTATACGCGGGCGTTGGATCACTACTTCGGCGACCCCGAGCCTGGCGACAATGACTCGATTCTTGCCTGTGCGGTCGCAGCCGTGCGTTGGCGCGGATTTGCGGTAGACATCGACGGCATGGCCACCCTTCGTGACGCCGTACAGCATATCCTCAACAACGCCCCTATAAACATCAATAAGCCTCCGGCGGTTCGGGCGTATATCACGGACATGATGAACGAGACAGAACAATTGATTCTGTCCGCCCAAGAGAAGTCCACGATTATCGACTCGACCAAGAAGAATAACCTCGAAGCTATTGCGCATTGGACAGTCCAAGAGGAAGAGGTTTGTTGCGAGAGCGGTTGCTCTCGTTGTCACGGGGAGGGCGTTCTGCATCCCGGCCCGCACCCGGCCGCTGTTCGTGCCAAGGAAGTCCTTGATATTAAGGCCGCAGCGAAGGAAAAGGAACTTTACGACAAACTCCTGCTCGCTGGAAAGCTGCACGCTTCGTTCAACGTCATCGGCGCGTTATCCTCCCGCATGAGCGGCACGGACGGCCTGAATGTCATGGGCGTCAAAAGCACGGAAAACGTCAGGCAGCTATTTCCGCTCGCAAGTGATGGCGAGGTATTGAGCATCGGCGACTTCGTGAGTTGCGAAGTATCCATTGCCGAAGCGGTTTGCAACGACGCTGGCTTGCGAAAGGACATGACGCAACCAATCCCATGCCCGGCGTGCGGCGCGACAGGAGTGAAAGATGGAAAGCTCTGTGACGAGTGCGGCGGAACAAAGGAAACCGTCAAGAAGTTGCACGCCCTATTCGCCCAAGCTCTATGGCCCGGCATGACCTACGAAGAAGTTCTGGCAACCAAAGGAACCGCCGACGACCGCTACAAGAAAGGGAAGATCGGAGTCTTTGCAAGTCTGCTTTACGGCGGTAATGAAAACACGCTTGAAACAAAGACAGGTGTTCCAGCCGAGCAAGCGCGCAATGCCATCGAGTCCTTCTCCGAACATTACCCTGGAATTAAGGCATGGCGAGAACGCATTACAAACGACTTTGGCGCAATGCGGCAACCGGGAGGCATAGGAACCCGAGTCGTGTGGAACGATCCGAAGGAATATATCGAGAGCTTATTCGGCTTTCGACGCTATTTTACACTGGAAAACCGCATTTGCCGGTCGTTATTTGACCTGGCCAACGACCCGCCGAAGGAATGGAAAGATTGCCTCGTCAAATGTGTCCGCCGCGAGCGCGTGCAGACGGCCGGAGGCGCAGTGCAAAGTGCATTGTACGCTGCGGCCTTCAACCTCCAAGCTGGTAATGTCCGTGCCGCATCCAACCACACCATTCAATCGTCCTCAGCCCAAATCACGAAGGACGTTCAGACAAAACTCTGGCAACTGCAACCGTTCGGCATTCACGACTGGAAGATTGCACAGATGCAAGTCCACGACGAAATTGCCACCGTGACGCCGCCAGAGATGGTCGAGCCGGTCGCCGCAGTCCTGCATGAGGCGGTGTCCGTCTACGTAGATAGGGTGCCGCTCTTAAAGATTGACTGGGTGAAAAACGCCAAAACCTGGGCGGATAAATAAATCAACAAAATAAAAAGATTTCCACCCCAAAAATCTGTTTTCATTCGGTTACATAGATGGGGAGATAATTATGACCAACGAACTTGCCCAACAATTTACTGACGAACTCAACGACTTGTGCGAGAGGTACGGGGTTGAACTTGGGACAAACGGCTATGCGGAAATCTGCATCCGTCCCCAACAACTCCCGTTGCCTCTGCACTGTCTGGTCCACGACGACGAAGGGGTGTTGCAATGACGATTGGCGACAAAGTTGAATGGGCCTCGCAATCGCAAGGATACAGCAAACAAAAGTGTGGGTACATCGTTGCGGTGGTCATACCGGGTGAAAGTCCCAATATGGCCATCAATCTGCAACTCCGCGGCTACAGCCAAAACCTGCGTAACCCAGGACTTCC
>CAZWNM010000288.1:0-4365 GCA_964635765.1 uncultured Planctomycetaceae bacterium
GGCTGAACGCCGCTGGCGGCCAACGCTCGCACCGCAATCGCCGTATCCCAAATCGGCGACTTGCACGGCTGAAGCCGCGTCGTGCCCGACGCCTCGTCGTCGATGGTCAATTTTTTCAGTTCTTCATAGCAATACTGCACTTCGGCGCTGTCATCGGGATAGCCGAGGCATTTCAGGGCGATGACGCTCCAAACGATCGGCGGATAAATCGCCCCAAGCCCGTCGCTCTGCTCAAATCGCTCCAGCATCCAGCCTTCGGCCGCCAAAATCGCCTTGCGACGAAACGGCAAAATCCGCCGGCGCTGACACCACTTCGCCAAACTGTTGACGCCGCGGAAGAAACGATCCCACGTGAACGGACCTGCGCCGCCCGACCGACCGGGACACCGCAGCGGCGGCCATTTTTCCGGCTCGCGCAAAAACAACTCGCGGACGCCTTGCCGCGGCTCCAGCCGGCGCACCGGCCGCGACGCGGATATGATCGAAAGCGGCACGATGATCGTGCGCGACCACGCGCTCACGGCGTAGATGTTGATCGGAAACCATTTCGGCAGCAGCATCACTTCCGGCGGCACGGCGGGACATTGCTCGTAAGAAATTTGCCCCAAAAGCGCCAAATAAAACCGCGTGAAACTGTTCACCGCGTCGGCGCCGCCGTTGGCTAAAATCGCCTCGCGAGCCCGACACATGTATTCGGCGTTCGGCGAATGTCCGGTCAACTTCAACGCGAAATACGCCTTCACGCTTCCGTTGATCTCAATCGCGCCGCCGGGATACATGTTCCAGCCGCCCTCGGGCAACTGCTTTTCGATCAAATATCTCGCGCACCGACGCGTCATTTCCGAATCTTCGTGGCCGAGAAAAGCCATCAATAGAATCGTTTCGCTTTCGAGAATGGTGTCGCCTTCCAATTCGGCGCACCACGATCCGTCGGCGTCTTGCTGAGCCAGCAGCCACTGCCGCGTCTGATAAATCGCCTTGCGGACGGGCGATCCCAGCGATTTTAGCGTTTCGGGCGATTCCGCCACCGTGTGCTCGAGATTAACCGGCTCATCCTGAGACACGGCGCACTTCTGTTGACCGGAACTCATGCTTTCCCCTCCAGGCGTCTATCATGGCTTTCCTTGCCACGCCGCCCTCAAGAAAGAGCAGGCGAGATGGCATCAGCTTACGACATCCGCGCTTTGCCAGCAATAGCAGTGCGCAATATCTTGCGGAGACGTTGCTCGTGGAACGAAAAAAGCCGCCCCATCCCTGCGTGGCCCCTAATTTTACCCAGTTTCACATCCGTCACACCATCTCCTGCCCAAACCGCTCCACAACTTGCCGATGCAGCTCCTTGATCGCGTCGGCGCAGTCGGCTCGGCAAACCAAGGTGGCGTCTGGCGTGTGGACAATGATCAAATTGTCGCAGCCGACGGCCGCAATCAGGTGGTTCGGGTCGCTGGAAGCCGCCAACGTGCCTCGGGTGTCCAAAAACAACGCATGCTTGGTCGCCAAGGCGTTTTTATTTTCGTCCTGGGGACACGTTTGGGCCAACGATGGCCAGGAACCCACGTCAAGCCAACGGAGCGGCATGGAAATAGCCGCTACGGTCACGGTCGGATCATGCGAAGCCGGCTCCAGGACAGCGTAATCCACGCTGATTTTTTGGAGCGAAGGATACACCTCTTCGATGACCGCCCGACGATTCGGCCCATCCCACGCCCTGCCGATGCGCGTCAGCCCAGCGTAATTTTCGGGCAAATAACGCCGAATGCAATCCAACAGCGTGTCGGCCCGCCATACGAACATCCCGCTGTTCCACAAAAACTTTTTCGGCCCGGCTGCGACGTATTTTTGGGCCGTTTCCAAGTCGGGTTTTTCGCGGAACTGCCGCAGCCGCCATGCCGACCGGGCGCCGTTTGCCTTTTCGCCGAACGGTTCGCCGAGTTCCAAGTATCCGTAGCCAACGGCCAGACCGGTCGGGGCGATGCCGAAAGTGACAAGCGTCTTCGCATGCCTCTCGACAAGCGAATAGCCGGCATCGACGATGGCCAAAAACTGATCGATCGGCTCGATGATGTGATCGGCGGTGAAGATGGCCACGGTGGCGTCCTGGTCGCGTTCCAACAGGACGGCGGCGCCAAGCCCCACGGCGTTTAGGGTATCGCGGCCGCAGGGTTCGCCCAAGAATTGGCTTTGGCCGAGGGTCGGCAATGCGTGTCGAACGGCGTCGGCGTGCATTTGGCCGGCACAGACGAATCGTTGTTCGCGCGGCACCAGCCCTTCGAGTCGCCCGAAGGCGATTTCCAACAGGCTGCGTCCACCGATGAAGGGGATCAACTGTTTTGGCAAAGCCGCCCGGCTCATCGGCCACAATCGCGTGCCCGACCCACCGGCGAGAATCATGGCGTATCGCATGGCAATCTTTTTCCTGGGGGCCTTTTCCTACGGAAGCGATGTTGCAGCATACCGAGTTCGTCGATTTTTCACAAGTCGCAAGCTATTGATACCGATGTTGCTAATGATTCTTGCTCAACCGCAACCACGGCTGTTCCAGCTGAGTTTGTGAGGCGATTGTCCGCCGGAAGATTCGTTGGCAATGTTGGACGCAATAGGGTCTGGTCGCCGCAAGAATTCAGCCGTGCCCCCGCTTGCAATGCTGGAAAAATTGTCCTAAGATAAGGGATTAACTGGGGCGGTAGCTCAATTGGGAGAGCGCTACGTTCGCAATGTAGAGGTCGGGAGTTCGACCCTCCTCCGCTCCACTTGATGTGAAAAAATAGCGAAATTCACGGGGAAATACGCGGTGTGGAGTCCGTTTGCCGAGAGGCGCGGGCGGCTGAAAAGAAGAAATACTCTCGCCAATCTGGCGTCACAAGGGCTTCGTTTTCGCCGTTCTTAGCTCCACGCCGCGAATTTTCTTGTTGTTTTTCTTGGATGATCCGCTAAATTGATGTTCGTGCTGAGCAAAAAGCCCTAAGAAGCCAATTGCCCGGCGAAACAACCCTTGTGAGATTCGGCCCCCTTTTGATACTGGCCGACCTCGCCAAACCCCTAGCAACATGGTGTTGCCGTGGCGTTTCGCTTGGACGCCCAATTTGATTCTGCATCGTGGTTTGCCTACGCTGAGGTAGGGCAAACCACACTGAGGAGCATCCATGATGTTGTTGACCACATTCGTAGCGGATTATTACCTGCCGTCCCGAATCTCCGTGTCCGCGGAGTATGCAAAAAATCTCTTCGCCGTCGTCTTTCGATTTTCGCGTGGGCTTGGCCGAGCGGCGAAACTGGCCGACCTGAATACGCAGCAGGTTTGCAATTATCTGACGGCCTACGCCCAACGCTGGTCGGCGCGATCGACGAACGATCAACGACAAAGGCTTCTCATGCTCTGGACGGCCGCATACAAGCGTCGATTAACCAAGCAGCCTCCGCAGCCGGATTTGATTCGCGTGCTGCCGTTCGACACGGAGCCGCCCGAGGCGTGGTGCTTTGCGCAAGTCCAACAACTCATGGAACAAGTCGATCGGCTTCGCGGTTCTGTGGGCGATCTACCAGCCGCATGGTTCTGGCGATCCTTGTTCCTCTCGACCTACTGGACCGGCTGCCGGATCGGGGCACTGACCGCAACGCCATCGGACTGCTACCGCTCAGGCGAGGGCGTCTTGGTTCGCAAACAGAAAAATCACAAGCCGCAATGGTTTTGCCTACCGCTGACCTGTTGCGAGGCAATCGATGCGACCAAGCCCGGCGAACATGCAAAGCTCTGGCCGTGGCCGTATTGCCGCCGGCACCTGTTCACGGTCGCGCGGCAGGTTATCGAAGCTGCCGGGCTGCCGTATCCGAAAACAGGGCGGCAACTGTTTCACCGAATGAGGCGCACGACGTTGACGCTCTGCGCCTCTGTCGATTTGGAGTTGGCGCGGCGGCAGGCCGGTCATGCGGATTCGCGCACCACGATCGAGCATTACATCGACCCGCGCCTTGCCCGCGGGCAATCGGCGGCCGACGTGTTGCCCGACCCAATGCAATCGGGCCAACGATTCAGGATCGTTTCGTAACAAATCTCTGTAGCCGGAATAAGGGCCGGCTACAAACCGCTTCCAGGGCGGCTAGCCTTGGCCCCGAAGCGGTTCTTTTTATAACTGGTCCTCGCCACCCGGCTTTCATCGGAGCGATCCGAGGTCGGGCGGCGGTTTTCTTTTTTCATACTTCAAGGAATCAATATGTCAACTTCACAATTACGCATGGGCGTGCAAGCCAAGGATATTGTCAGCGGATTCTCGGGTATTGTGACTGGAAAACTGGAATATCTCAACGGCTGCATTCAGTGCTCGTGTCGCCGCCCATCGACAAGGACGGGAAGAGGGTAGATGCAGT
>CAZWNM010000289.1:0-3549 GCA_964635765.1 uncultured Planctomycetaceae bacterium
TCCTGGTTATATGGGAATGACCCACGCACCGTTCCTGGTCGACGCCAGCGGCAGGGCGTTGGGCGTCCTTGGAGACGGCGCGCTCATAAACGCCGCCACCGGCTTCACGCCGGCCACCGTCGTCACTGCCGCCGGAAAAATGGTCAGCGGATTCAGCGGCGACACGTACGGATTGAAGTACGGCTTCGTCAGCAACAACGTGACGGGTTTCATTCAAGCCTTGGAAACCGCGGGCGAAGTCAAAGTGCTTGCCACCCCGCGCATTTGCGTGCTCAACAAGCAAAGCGGGCAAGTTCTCGTCGGAAAAATGTTGGGATACCAAACGACCACCACCACGACCACGTCGACTTCCGCCACGGTCAATTATATGAGCGTCGGCACCCAATTGCGAATCCGACCGTTCGTCAACGACGACGGAGTGATTCGCATGGAAGTTCACCCCGAACGCAGTTCCGGCGTGATCGACAGCAACGGCATTCCGCAACCGTTCGTCACGCAGGAAACGTCCAACGTCCTGATGCACGACGGCCAAACCATGGTCATCGGCGGATTGATCGACAACGAAAACGACCAGACCTCGACGGGCTTGCCATTCCTGAGCGACATTCCTTGGATCGGTTTCCTGTTCCGTCACACGACCACCTTGAACACGAAGAACGAATTGGTCGTGATTCTTACGCCGCGGATTTGCCCGCGCGACAATCTTGCCGCCTATAACGGCCTGGAAGCGGCTACCTTGGGACTGGACAAGCGGGTCTCGCATTGTCCGGTCGGCGAGAAACGAGACAGCAAGAATCTGTACGAGCTTCTTCAGCAGCAGACGTGCAATCCTCCGGCTGTCGTACCGCCTTGCAAGCCATAGTGGAAAGTGGATAGCCGTAGGTTATGCTTTAGCATAACGAAAAACATCGCCGGCTGTCGTGGTATGCGAAAGCATAACCTACCGGCCTGTTTTCCAATCCCCAATCCCCTTCCCGCTTATCGCCGGCTGTCTGTCGCCGGTTGCAATCGGGCCAAATATTTCTCCGGCGTCGCGCGAAGTTCCGCCACGTCGTCCTCGCGGCTGATGTACACCGGACACTCGGCAACCAACACCTTCACCACCGGGCCGTTCGGATTAAGTATGACGCCCGTCACCGGGCAAACGCGCTGCCGGGCGGCTTTTTCAGCGTCCGCCTTCGTGTATTGAACCCGAATCACATAAGGCCGAACGTCGGCGCGGGAAATCAACGGGGTAAACGAGGCACTCTCGGTGCGCTTTGCAGCGATGCCCGAAAAAACAAACGTCGTGGGCATATCCTTCTCGGGCAACAGGCTGGCGTCGAACGCGGCGACCAAATAATCTTGCTCGCCGGTTCCGCCGGTCGCCGCAACATATTGGAACGGCACCTTCCGCGTGTGGGTCTCGCCCGGCAGTCGGAACGACAGATACGCCTGCACTTCTTTCGAACTAATGGGATTCAGTATTTTGTCGTAAGCATAGATGCGCACTTGCTGCGGCATGATAATGTATTCGAATTGATTCGTATCTGACCTCAAATACTGGCCGCCGTGAAGCGTGAGCGTCGCCGGCGTCGCCAACGCGGAGCCGTGGTAGTATTCCGCGGCGCTGCGGTCCTTGGCGCCGCCCTGGTCGCCGCCATTTCGTCCGCCTCCCCCGCGTCCTTGTCCCATCGCAACCGACGCGGCCAATATTCCCGCGCAGGCAGCGACGGCGATCGCCGTGATTTTTGGAAAACCGTGATTGAAAAACGGCAACCGGCTCGTTGAGGCGGCAAGGCATCGCATGGACATCATTCGTACTCCTTCATCTTCTCATTAACCGTGCGCGTATCCTAGCAACTGGGCACAAACAATGCCAGAGAAGCTTTTTGGCGGGAAAATACGTAGGATACGAAGATTGCGGTGCATGCGGCAAATAATTTGATATGGCGGAAAACGCAAAGATCGGGTAAGAACCTGTGAAAATTGCGGCGACTTTGCCGATAAACAACTCCAGGCTGTGTGGGCACGAATACGGAGACTCGTTATGCGTCATGCCGGCGTTTGGACTTTCGGGTGCATGTTGTTGGCGCTCGTTTCTTCCACGGGCTGCCAGTCCGATCCGAATAATACGGAAAAGGGCGCGCTGTTCGGCGGATTGTTCGGGGCCGGCGCCGGCGCGCTGTTGGCCGGCCCGCGTCATGCCGCGGCGGGCGCGATCATCGGCGGCGCCGCCGGCGCGGCAACCGGCGCGGTGGTGGGCAATAGCGTCGATCGGCAAGAGGCGGCGCGAAATCGTCACGTGGACACCGCCGTCACCGTAAGCGACGTGGTCGCCATGGTGCAAGCGAAAGTTTCCGACGAGGAGATTATCAAGGACATCAGACTTCACGGCGTATTGGCGAAGCCCAACTCGAACGACCTGATCGTATTGAAGCAGAACAACGTGAGCGACCGCGTGATCGATGCGATGCGTTCCGCGTCGGTGGTGGTTCCGAGGGCCGTGGTTTATGAGTCGTCGCCGCCGCCGGTCGTTGTCGAATATGACGTTGGTCCGCGGCCGCCTCATTACTATTATTATCACCGTCCGCCGCCGTGGTATTGAGCACAGGGGCGAGAGGACGGAGCACCCGCCCGTTCAGTGCAACTCCACCGAAACCAGCTTGAGCGGCGCGCCGCAACGAGGACAGTAGACAAACGAATACGACGCCTCGTGCGAACATTCGGGACAGACTTTTTTGCGCCGCGTAATTCCCGAACTGGAAACGACGCCCTTTTCCGCGTCGTTGGTATGACGCGCGGCGCAAGCGACGTCGGCCGGAAGACCCATGATGGCGAGCACGTCATCATCGGAGACCGCCGTGTCGCCTTGCGTCTGAATGGCGCACTGCGGGCATCGGCCCATTCCATTGGGATCGTCCGGATCGTACCAATGTCCTCGGGAGCATTTTACGGCCATAGCCGAACTCCTTTGTCTGCGAATGCATTCGACAAACGGAATCGCGAAGAGACCTCTCTAATCTATTAAACATACCAAGTCTGCTCGAGTTGTCAATCGTTCTTTCATTTCTTTGTTTCCGCACGGCGCATCGAGCCTACTTCCGCGTGGCGTCGATCGCCATGCGATGTGCTAACCCATCCGTGGGAGCGGCCGGATCGAAGGGGTCGGCCGGGCCTTGCTCGCAAAAGACATCGCGGCCTGGATTCACGTTCGCCGCTATCGCCGCCAAGACCGACTCCGTATCGTGAACATCCACGTCGGCATCGACCACGACCAGCATTTTGGCGAATTGCAGCGGCCGCAATCCCCATGCAGCATGGGCGGCACGATGACCTTGACCGGCGTAGGTTTTGCGTATCGAAACCGTCGCCCAATGCCGCGCGCCGCCGAACGCCGGCAAGTCGAAATCGACCAATTCCGGCATGGCCAATCGCACCAGCGGCCGAAATACCCGATGCATCGCCCGGGCCATCGTGCAAAACTCGTGTGACGGCCCGCCTTTTTGCAGCAGGCTGTTGGGAAAGGTCGCCGCGAAGATCGGATTCGCCCGATGCGTCAGAGCCGTC
>CAZWNM010000289.1:3559-4359 GCA_964635765.1 uncultured Planctomycetaceae bacterium
TTGGTCAGTGACTGGAGTTCAGACGTGTGCTCTTCCGATCTGCACGATTTCCGCTTCGGCCGGCACTTGAAGCTCGATGCCGCGACAGGCCACCACGTCGAGCGGCTTGCCTCGCAACAGGCCGGCCGCGGCGCAAAGATCGGCGTTGGGCGGAATCGGGGCCACGGCGGCCAGCAGGAAACTCGGATCGCCCCCGATGACCGCCGCCGCCGGCATTTTTCGGCCCCGCTCGCCGTATTCGCCAAGCAGTCGGGCGTGTTCGTCATACGACGCCCAGCCGATAGCTATCCGCGTCGCGTCGAGCGGCCGCAAGTCGAATTGCCCGGCAATCGGAAGATGCGAGTCAGGATCGGCCGAGAGTACCGTGGCGGAGTAAATCGCGCGAGGCGAGGTCGCATCGGACGTTCGCAGCATCGGCAATTCGTCGAGATGGATGTCGCCGCCCAATCGGACGATTTGCTGACATGCCGCCGATTTGACTTCGCGCGGCGCGATGGTGCCCAATGCCGCCGGCTGCGAGCCGCCTTTGAATCGTTCGAACCAACCGGCCGGCGAGGAAACGTCGAGCAGCCGGGCGATTTGCTCGGCGGCCTCCTCGAGCGCCGCGACGCCCAACGCCCGACAAATGCGGCCATCGGTGGCCAGCGCATTGGCCAACACGGGCAGGTCGTGGCCCTCGACATTGCCGAACAGCAGCGCCGACCCGCCCGACCGAGCCGACTCGGCGACGATTTCCGCCATTTTTTCGCCCGGCGCAACTTTCTCCGCCACTCGGCGTAAATCGCCGGCGTGGTCGAGTT
>CAZWNM010000290.1:0-4356 GCA_964635765.1 uncultured Planctomycetaceae bacterium
CCTACCCGGCCAATCGCGTGATGCGGCGGCTCGACTCGGCGGCCGTCTGCCGCTCGGACCGATAGCGGTGTTGCATAATATAAGCGTCTTCGGGCGTGTCGGCATAATAGCTGCGAAGCACCGAAACCGCGCGGAAACCGTTCTCGCGGAAAAACAACTGCGCAGCCAAATTCGTTTCCCGAACTTCCAAAATAATCCGGCTACGACGATGCACCGACAGTTTTGCTATCAGCTTGGCGATCATCTGGCTGCCGACGCCGCATCGCCGAAACTCGCCGGCCACGGCGAGGTTCAGCACATGGATTCGGGTTTTATGCAGCTCATAGATCATAAAACCGACGACTTGATTTTCGTATTCGGCGATCATGCCGATGCAATTCCGCTGCCGCAGCGAATGCGCAAAATCGTTTCCGAGCCACGGAAACTCGAAACTTTCGGCCTCGATGGCCAACACTTCGGGCATGTCGCGGCGAATCAGCCAGCGAATGTGAACGCGCACTTCTTGTTTTTGGTCGATTGGCATGGTTGGCCTCCTTCCTTGTCGGCCTTCGATGTTCGGCGACCCTTCAGCGGGATCGCCGTGCAATCGGTTCCCCCAACGAGTCGGTACATTAACATAACCGCCCGGTTTTGCCAATACGAACTCGCTTTGACTTCAGACAAGAAAAACGGCCAGTGTAAGAAGGAAAAAAGGGAAATGGGAAAAATGGAATAGAATGGAAAGGAAAGACAGGTAGTTCTTGATTGGCAAATTACGATGAATAAATGTCTTTCCCTATTTTCCCCCTTTTCCATTTTTCCTTTTCTTATACTTGCCTCAGATGGCTAAACAATTACGGATTTCGCAATCGCCGTATTTTGCGCAGAATACGCATCCGACGCCCTTCAACGCCAATGAACTCATCTGGCTTGCATTATCGAATTCTTCCGTGTGGCAACCGCGCTTGCCGAGCCAAGAAATCGTTCGGCTCTAGTTCAAGCAATTCGTCGATCATGCTTCGCACGTCTTCGGCGGCGGTAGCCAATCGCAACATCCAGAGCGAACGAAACACGCCGCTTGAAAGAAAAAGGCGCGGTGGAAAACACGCGAGAATGCCGCCGGCGATGCGTGCATTCAGATCGGCGTTCGGACTCGCGTCGCTTAGCCCATGCTGAAATGACGTACGCAAGGAAGCCAACGCCAGCGGCCAAGCGATTCGATTTTGCGGCGTTTCGCGCCATGCCGATTGATCTTCGGCGAAATTCTCGGCACGCTGCGGATCGACGGCGAATTCGTTCACGCCGTATACGCCGTCAAAACGTCCGATCAGCATATCGGACCAGCGTTCTGCGTGACGGCGGAGGTGATTCAATTCGACGGCGGCATCGGACGCAATGCCGCGGCCTCGCACCAGAATTGTTAGCACCCGATGCCGGGCTTCCATGTGTCCGATCAGCACGCTTCGCGCCACCGGCTCGGCGATGTCGGTTCCGCGCCGCCGATCGTAGGCGCAAAGTACGGCCGTCCACACGCGCGTGAGAATTTCGCCGGCGAGGATTTCTTCCAGTACGCCGCGAGTTTCCGACCACGAAATTTTGCGTACTTGGCCTTTCGTTTCTTCGGCGCCGGCCTGCTGCGAAAACGTCTTGAGACTTCGAGACCAGCGATCGAGCCGCACTTTCGAGCTGGTCCAATACTGTTCGATGCCCTCGGCCGGAATGGTTTCATCGCACTGGATCAGAACCGGCCCATGAGTGGTCACCAACCCGGCCAGTTCTATCAGCTCGCGGACATGCATGGGAACTAGCGGCTAGTGGTTGGTGAAAAGCAGTCGGTGTGTGCCACTGGCTTTGCCAGTGCCTTTCACTAGCCACTAACCACTGACCACTAATGTTCGGGTTCCGACGCCGGAGGAACGGAGGGAGGGCCGCTCACTCCGGCGTCGGGTGGAATGTTTCATTGTTTGCCGATAGAAGACAAGCAAAGGCGATGCCCAACTGCGGAAAAACTTGCAGCGATTTTTCCGGAATAGACGCAACATCATACACCACAATGAGTTGCGATTTGTGAATATCACGGTTGTCGAAGCCGGCCGCCGACCATCTCCGCGTCCGTATGTTGTCCGGCCGCAACATCCATTGCCAATACGCCGCGTTCTGTCATTCTGAGCGCAGCGAAGAATCTCCATGGCATCGTGCAAATCCCTCCACGCCAACGATATCCTTCGCTGCGCTCAGGATGACTATATTTTGCCAGAAATTCTCGCCAAGCTCATTCCATTTTTCTCCACAAACCGTTGTCCATTGTCGCAACGGCGGCCGGGCGGTACACTACATGACGTTCATCACGTTCCTTTGAGGCATTTTTTCATGAGCGATCCCTACTTTCAGCAACTTTTCGCACAACGCATCGGCGGCGCCAATTACGGCAAGGGCACGGAAATCTATAAGTTCGAGAAAATCAAGCGAGCCAAGCGCAAGGCGTTGGTCGATCATCCCGAGCGGAAATTGGTCGATTTCGGCATCGGCGAAAACGACGAAATGGCCGATCTGGCCGTCCGCCGTATCATGGCCGAGGAAATCAGCAGGCCGGAAAATCGCGGCTATGCCGACAACGGCATTCCGGCATTCAAGGAAGCCGCCGCGAGGCTAATGAAGCGGGAATTCGGCGTCGAACTCGATCCCGTCGCTGAAATCAATCACTGCATTGGCACGAAAACCGCCTTGGCCATGTTGCCGGCTGTTTTCATCAACCCAGGCGACGTGACCTTAATGACCGTGCCCGGCTATCCCGTGGCCGACACGCACACGAAGTATTACGGCGGCGAGGTGCATCGATTGCCGCTGTTGGCCGAGAACGATTTCTTGCCCGACTTGGATTCCATTCCCGCCGATATTCGCCGCCGCGCGAAATTGTTGGTTATCAACTATCCGAACAGTCCGACGGGCAAGGTCGCCACGACGGATTTTTTCGCGAAGGTGATCGAGTTCGCCCATGCGAATGACGTCGTCGTGGTTCAAGACGCCGCGCACGTCATGTTCAGCTACGGTCAGCCGCCGCTGAGTTTTCTGCAGACGCCCGGCGCCCGCGAGGTGGGCGTTGAAATCCATTCGCTCTCGAAGGGCTGGAACATGATCGGCTGGCGCATGGGCTGGACGTGCGGCAACGAGCGGATTGTTCGCGCGCTGGCCGACGTAAAAGACAACAGCGATTCCGGCCAATTCATTGCCATTCAGAAAGCGGCAGCCGCCGCGCTCGACGATCCCGAGATTCCGCGTCGCACGCGGGCGAAGTATCAGCGGCGGCTAGAAAAACTCGTGGCCGCGCTCCGTCGTTGCGGTTTCGATTGCCGAATGCCCGGCGGCACGTATTTTCTTTATACGCGAAGTCCAAAAGCCGCGGCCGACGGTCTCGTATTTTCGACGGCCGAGGCTTTTAGCCAATATCTCATCACCGAGCATTCCATTTGCACGGTGCCGTGGGACGATGCCGGCTCATATCTGCGTTTTTCGGTGACATATGAAGCGGCTGGCGAAGACGCCGAAGACGCTTTGATGGCCGAAACCGAGCGTCGGCTTCAGGCCATTGGGCCGGTGTTTTAAGGACAACGGATCAGGGGGGCAGGGGCCAAGGATTAGAGAGCCGCAAGCGGTTTTTCTAAGCTCTAATCCCTTCTCATAAAACGCGAAGGGGAAGGCATGTCTAACGGACATACCTTCCCCCCTTGCAGTTTTATCGTCGGCTTTTTGGACCATGCCAAAAGGCCGCGTGCGCAAATGTGATGACTACTTGCCGGCCTTGGGCGGAGTCTTCTCCGGAGTCTTGTCCGTAGCAGCCGGATAGGCCGGGGCCTTGTCCTTTTCCGTAGCAGTGGTCGTGACCGGCGGCTTCTTGCCTTCTTCCTTCTTTGGCGTCTCGGCCGGGGTGCAGCCGATGGTCAACAAACCAAGGCTCAAAATCATGACGAACGCAACAAACTTCTTCATGGATCCACCTTTTTTCTAAACCAACTGGGTGATCGAGTGCATGTAGCAGGAAACCCTCCTGCCTGCTAATCTAACAGGATAACAATCCTAAAGAATTATTCCATATCCTTGACCGTAGAATTGGGAAAATTTCTGTTTTGGCAGCAATTTTCGAATCTTTTTGCGGGAATAACTCTGCAAGTCGGCTTCTTCAGCCTGGTTTTTGCAGACCACCCCCCCTTTAGGATATAAATTGTGCCTTTTGCGGCGTTCCAGGCTAAACTTACCTAAACACTTCCGCCACCGCAGGCCGAAGACTTTCATATGTCTTTGCAGGGGGAATGAATGCGACGTGTTTTCGATGGAAAAGCGTCGCATTCTGAACCTCGTGAAGAATAGCGGCTTTTGTCG
>CAZWNM010000291.1:0-4352 GCA_964635765.1 uncultured Planctomycetaceae bacterium
CTTCGCGCCGCTTGGGCGTCGGCATTTGCGATTCGATCACGCCGACGCTTAGACCGAGCAGCCGGTAGATCGGGCCCATCCATTGGGCGTCGCGCCGGGCGAGATAGTCGTTGACGGTCGCCAAATGGCACCCGCATCCAGTCAGGGCGTGCAGGTACATCGGCAACGTGGCGGCGAGCGTTTTGCCCTCGCCGGTTTGCATCTCGACGATCGAATGATGAAACATGGCGATGCCGCCGAGCAATTGCACGTCGAAATGGCGGAGGTTGATGGTGCGCCGCGCGGCTTCGCGCACCAGGGCGTAGCCTTCAGCCATGAGCCGTTCGAGCGGCTCGCCGCTTTTTGCGCGATAGCGCAGGGCGAGGCTCTGCTTGCGGATTTGGTCGTCGGCCAACTTTTGCAGCGATGGTTCCCAGGCGTCGATTTTCGGCAGCAACGCGGCCCAGCGGCTCAATCGCCAAGCGTTCAAGCAACCGGCAAGTCCGGTCCATTGCGTGCGAAACCCGATGGGAAGATTGCTCACGGCGATTTGATTCAGAGATTTCTCGGCAGTTCGGAAATATCGCGGAGCTGGCCGAAATTGGCGTCGGGCGCGCGTGGTGCAATGTTTTGGGTGGTCACGTTTTGACCTGCGCTGCTGACACCGGTCGCGTCGGTTGTCGGCCGCGGGATGCGGTCTTCGGCGACTCCGCCCGTGCCGGCGGTCGCCCAGCCGTTCGGCACCGGGGCACGGTAGCCCGACGCGGCCGAATTCGTTCCTCGGGCGCCCTGCAGGGCAATGCCGCGCGTGGCGACGGCGTTGCTCGACGGCGGCGGAATGCTGCCAGGGTTTGCGGCGACGGTTGTCGCGTTGGCAGAATTGACCGACAAGCCGGGCGCTGGAGCGGCTGCTATTCCCGGCGCACCGGTTGAAAAAGCGGATGGAGCGGCTGGCGCGGCGGAGTAGTACGGGTCTTTCGCGGCTTCGCCTGTCGCTGGCGGCGGAAAGGTCGTGCGGTTTGCGAACGGGTCATGCGCCGGCGACTGATTCTGGCTCGTGCAGCCAGTCAGCAGCAGAACACCAAAGATCATCGCCAGACAGCGGTTCATGGACGCGATAGATTACAGTTTTTCGCGGTTGTGTCTACGTCAATTTGCCAAAAAAACCGCGAAAAATGGCAAAATCGGCGAGGTGGCATACAAAAATGGCCAGCAAGGGGGGAACAAACTATAAAAAAAGCCGCGGGCACGAACGGCGTGCTTGCGGCTTTGAGATTTCGGCAAAAAAACCAACAAAAGAATCGAGCGGCTGGCCTAGCCGATCTCGATCTTGTTGATTTTCACGCGGGTGTAAAGCTGGCGATGGCCGGTCTTGCGGCGATAATTCTTGCGACGCCGGGCTTTTTGGACCACGAGCTTCGGCCCTTGCGCAAACGAAAGGACTTCGGCCGTCACCTTGGCGCCCTCGAGCACCGGCGTGCCGATCTTGAAATCTTCCTCGTTCCGATATGCCAAAACGCGGTCAAACGTGACCTGATCGCCGGCAATAAGATCGCGGTAATCGATGTCGAACTCCTGGCCCTCTTCAACCTTGAATTGACGGCCGCCTTCCAAAATGATTGCGTACATAGCACTGTCCTACCGAGTAACTGGTCACGTCCAAATTGCAAGGCGTTTAGTTTAGCAGACGGCCGCATGATTCATCAAGAGGGATGACGCAAAACCGAGCCGGTTTCTTGAAAATCACCCAATACAAAACCACCCAAAATGACTGGTTTGGATAAAACCCACAGGAAAAACCACCAGAAGTGGGGCGCTACAGTTCTCGCAAAAGGTCTTCGCCATAGCCGGGCGGAAAGGGATTATCGAGCGTTCCAGCATTGTCCTTCAACGATTCCCGCGATTCCTCGGTCGGCTTATTGCCGCCGGGCCGGTTTTTTCCCCGCTTTTCTCGGAAATTTGGCGCATCGGGAGGATTTTCCGGTTGTTTTGCACGCGATGTCGGCTCGGCAGCCGCGCGTTCATGGGCCATAAATTCCGCGATCGCCGTTTCGCCGCCAAACTGGCGAATCCAATAGTTGACATCTTCCTCCAGCAGCGGCACGGCCGGCCGGGCGGGTTTGTCGCCGGCCGATTCGGCTCGCTCGCGCCGAAGCTGGATGATTTCCGCATACCAAACATCGCTATCAACCGCTTGGGCTTTCCGCCGGCGCGCGGCCCGCTGTATCTGATGATCGCTCGAAACAACCACCAATCGACGCGGTGCGTGGTCGGCCCCGATCAATTCGATAATCAAGTCGTCGGCGGTTTCGTATTTTTCAGCGTAGCGAACGGTCATGCCATGATGATTGACCGCGCGCGGCAAGCCGGGCGGCGCGGCCTTGGCGTCGAACACGACGGTTGTATGCGTCAGCGAGGCCGGATCGATCGACGCAGCCAGAAAATTCAAAAGAGCCAACCGGCTCTGTTCCAACCCGCCCGCCCCGCGACCACGGCCCGCGATGCCGGTGGCGTGCAACAGGTTGTAGCCGTCGATGAGGATGGGCATGAAGCGAGGGGCTAGGGATTAGGGGCTAGTGGCGAGCGGGGTGCGTAAGCACCCTGTTCTGGATAGGGATCAGGAGCCGTTTACCACCGCAACTCACCGCGTGGATTTTGCGTGTATTTCCCGTCGATTTTTGCGATTTCCCGACGATCGGCCTCGCTGAGTTGTTTCGGCAGAACGATCTGAACTTCGGCCAATAGATCGCCGGGCTCACCGTTTTTCGGCACGACGCCGTGGCCTTTCATGCGCAGCTTGGCGCCGCTGGAAATGCCGGGCGGAATGCTCAAGGCGACCGTGCCGCGCGGCGTCGGCACATCGACCTTCGCGCCGGAAACCGCTTCGCTCAACGTGATCGGCACGCGAACGCGCAACTGATTGCCGCGGCGTTGGAAAAACGGATGCGGGAGCACGTGGACAGTCAACAGAATATCGCCGGCCTTGCCGCCGCGGCCGGCCGGTTGACCGTGGCCGCGGATGCGAATTTTTTTGCCGTCTTCGATGCCCGCCGGAATTTTGACCGCGAGCGTTTCCGATTGGCCGCTGGGCCGCGCGACGGTGAGTTGCACTTCGCCGCCGGTGACGGACGTCGTGAAAGGGATTTGAACGTCTTGCACCAGATCGCCGCCGCGTTGCGTGCCGCCCGATTTGTGGAACTTGCCGGCTGCGCGGCGAAACTGGCCGAAGAGGTCGCCGAAGCCGCCGGCCGATTCCTGGCCGAATCGTTCGCCGAGAAATTGGCTCAAGTCGATATCTTCGGCGCCGAACCCGCCGGGCCCTGGCCCGCCTGGCCCGCCGCCAGGTCCGCCGCCGGCCCAGCGCCACGCTTGTTGCGGATCACCGCCGCCGGCGCCCATCGTCTCGAACGAACTGCCGTAGCGGTCGTACATTTCCCGCTTTTCGGGATTATTCAGCACGTCGAAGGCCGCCTGCACCTCTTGGAACTTTTTCTTGGCCGATTTTTCCGGATTCATATCGGGGTGAAATTTCCGGGCCAAATCGCGATAGGCTTTTTGGATGTCGGCCTGCGAGGCGTTCTTGGGCACCCCCAAAACATTGTAGTAGTCTTTCGCCATTGTAGGTGTCGTCGGTCCGTTGGGAAATCGTTGAATCGGTCGATTGCCCATTGTAGAGCGAATCCCCTGTCTTTTTCAAGATAGCTTAAAACCACTAAAAATGGTGGCTCAGGTAAGCTAAACTTTCCGTGAACGCGAAAACTATCAAAAATCTCACGCAAAGGTGCCAAGGCGCAAAGCACGACCATACCTCGTCTGTCATTCTGAGCGCAGCGAAGAATCTCCTCCACATCAGAGAGATTCTTCGCTGCGCTCAGAATGACGGGCCAGATCGTTACACATTTTCACCGCTCTCTTTTTTTTGCGCCTTGGCGCCTTTGCGTGAGAATTTTTTTCGATCCCCCAACCTTTCACCGCCATGTCTCTCTCTCGCTTTCTATTTTGTTTTTTGTGTTTCGGTTTTCTGACTGCGATTTATGTGGAGCAAACGCGCGCCGCGACCGGGCAACTGCAATTGATCGTCGTCGATAAAGATACCGGCACGCCGATCCCGTTCCGGCTGCATTTGGTCGGGCCGAAAAAACAACCTCGCAAGCTCGACAAAATGCCCTTCTGGTACGACCACAACGCCGTGCCTGGCAAAATACTCCTGCGGCTGCCGCTGGGCGATTACAAGTTCGTCGTCGAACGCGGTCTCGAGTATCTTGACGTAACAGGGCAGTTCACGCTTCTGCCCTTCGCCGACGACACGAAACGCATCGAGCTGTGCCGGTTCATCGACATGAAGGCCGACGGCTGGTGGTCGGGCGATCTCG
>CAZWNM010000292.1:0-4349 GCA_964635765.1 uncultured Planctomycetaceae bacterium
GGCAGATGCTTCGCCAGCCAATTGCGGCATTGCGACAACGCCTGCGGCTTGCTGTAAACCTCGCGCACGTCGGCCCTGTCGCACTTTCCCAAAAGCGAATGACGAATTCGCAGGCGAACTTCGCCGCAAATGCGCACGCGAAGTCGGGTGAACATCTCGAGCGTGTCGGCCACGCGGCCGTCGGTCGAGTTTTCGATCGGCGTCAGACCGAAATCCGACTGACCGCGATGCACTTCCTCGAAAACCGCCGCAATCGTGCCGACCGGAATGAACTCGACGCTCTGGCCGAAGCAATGAATGGCGGCCAAGTGGCTATAGCTGTAGGCGGGTCCTAAAAACGCGATGCGAGGCTCGCGGACCAAGCGCCGGCATCCGCTTTCGACCTCGCGCAGTACCCGGTGAATGCAATCCGGCGGCAGCGGCGCGGCGGCCGTCGGTTCGGCCGGCATCGGGCTGAGCATCGGCGAGCACACGGCCTCCGGCGGCGTCGCCCCTTGACGCGACGCCTCCAATACCAAATGGGCACGCTGCTGCAAGAGCCGGACGAGATTTTCGTCAAGTTGGCCGATTTTCGACGTCAGCGATTCCGCCACGTTCGATTGGCGCTTCGGTCCGGCCGGTTTATTTGTTTTCGGTTTCGACTTAGCCATCATAAGCACCGATAGACCGCGATTTCACGTTGCCCGTTATTTCTACCCTTGCGGTCGTTCCGTGTCAACCCATCCGGCCGTCAGATGCTGTCGCCGAACAACACGGAGAGCACGTCGATGGCTTGGATGGCGCGGGAAGGATCACGGACGCCGCCGACGTCGGCACATTCCTCCCAGATCGACACGACATAGCGCAAATACTGCTCGCGCGATTCCGCCAACAGCGGCTCGCCCAAGTTAGCCAGCGTTTTCGGCCACGCCAATTGAAGCAGCGGCACCGCCTCAGCATTGCCGCCCAGGGCCTCGTAGACCAAATCATCGAGTTCTTCCAATTTTTCGAGAACTTCGGGCGAATCGGGATCGAGAATCGTCGATGGCCGCGCGATCGAAGATGTTGCCGCCGCCGTCGCCGCCGTTGGTTGGCTCTTGGCGAACTGATGATGCGCGGCATGCGCTTGCCGCGCGTGGTTCGCGGAACCCTCGCTTGGCATGTCCCCGGCCGCCTCCATTTCTTCCAATTCATCCAACTCCGAACCGTCCATTTCTTCCAGAAGTTGCAAACCAAGCGCCGGCAAATCGCTCGGCGTCAAATGGAATCGCCGCTTCGACGCCTGAGCCGCGAAAAACGGTATGTGGCCGGTCGATAACGCACGAAGAACGAATTGCGACCAGCCGTCGAGCGCTACCGACCGCGGCAACTCGCCTTGCTGCAATTTGAGCACGGCGACGTTCGTGTAATGCGCGATCCATTGCTGCTCGACGGGGTCGTGCGGCAACGCCAAAAGGCGGAACGGACGCCTCGGAGAAAATTTCAGCCCGGTCGAAAACGAAAAGTCCAAACGGCACTCCGGCGGAAGGCAGCTAAACAACACGGCGATTAATTGCACGGCCGGCGCCGCGCCGCTCACGGCCAAGCACACGGCGTCGCGCGCCGCTTGAACCAGCGCCGCGACGTTTTTCGGGCCGGGGCTGACGGCCAAGTGGCTCAAAAGCTGTTGATCGACGGGTGCGGCACCGCCGGTCAATGGAACCGTCGGCAACGTGTCGCTCCGCAAATCGCCGACATGCCACGCGCCCTCGGCCGCCGCCACCCGCGCCAGCGCAAACGGATTGTTGCCGAATCGGGCGAGCGTTTCATGCGGCACGATCAGATTTTGCGTGCAAACGCGCTGCTGGCCGCCGCTGCAATCCCAACCGATCGGCGTGGTGCGCGAAATGCAATGCGCGCCGCTGGGAAGCGGGTGGAAATTCAGGCTCTCCGCGCTCGATTCCCATTCGATCATGGCATCGTGCGCAGGGCCCCAAACGGCAAGCTCGTCGGCGTCGGCATTGCAAACACCGGGACTCCGGGCCACGATTTTATAGCTCGCACGGCTGCCGTCGAGTGACGTGAAAATCGCTTGTTCGACTCGTTGCATGTTCTACGTTTGCCTCGTCAATCGCGTCGATTTCTTTTGGCCCCAAGCTGCTTTTGCTCGGCCACCGTTTCGGCCACTTCCGCCATCATTTCGACAAGACGATCCATCTGATTCTGGATAAGTTCCTGCTCCACTCGCCGCTCGGCTTGTTCGTGAACCGTATGCCGAATGAGCAATTCGTCGGCCAGCGCGTCGAGCCGATCGTACTCGCCGTCCATGAACGTCTGTATTTCTCCACAGCACGCTCGGATTTCCGTCAGAGCGTCTTGCGCATGTTTTTCGCAATCGGCAAAGCTAATAACCACATCGACGGACATAACGAATGCCGGCAGTTGTAAGAGGAGGCGTCGGGACGAGAACCCTGAAGCAATCCTACGTCATAACGTCCCCCTCGGCAAATTTACGTTTCACCTAACGTCAAATGGGCGTTGACTTTTCGCAACATCCGTGGATTTTTCTTGTTGCAACCGCGTTCTTCCCTCCTCTCCATCCGGTCGCTCGTCCCTTTACGCCGGCCGCCCAACACGCTAGCCTAGAATATGGCGACCAAGCACAGAAACAGGAACAATAAACAGTGAACGCATTGGTGACCGGCGGAGGCGGTTTTTTGGGCCAATATATCGTCGAGCGGCTCGTTCGACGCGGCGACCGCGTCGCGGCCCTCTGCCGCCGAAAATGCCCGCTGCTCGAATCCCTGGGCGTTCATGTCATTTTGGGGGATCTGCGAGACCGGCAGGCAGTGGCCGACGCCTGCCGCGGCGTTGATACGGTTTTCCACGTCGGCGGCATCGCCGGAATGGGCGGTCCCTGGCGGCTTTACCGCGATACGAACGTGCTGGGCACGCAAAACGTCGTCGATGGCTGCCTTGCCAGCGGCGCCGGCCGGCTGATTTATACCAGCAGCCCCAGCGTCGCGTTCAACGGCCGCGACCAGTGCGGCATTGATGAATCGGTCCCGTACGCTCGCCGCTGGCTTTGCTGCTACGCCCGTTCCAAGGCCCTGGGCGAACAGATCGTGCTGGCGGCCAACGGTCGGTCGGGCTTGCGCACGTGTGCGTTGCGGCCGCATTTGATTTGGGGGCCGCGCGATCGGCATGTCATTCCCACGATTATCGACGCCGCTCGACACGGTCGGCTTCGCCGGATTGGCGACGGCACGAATCGGATCGACACAGTATATGTCGAAAACGCCGCCGCCGCGCATCTTGCGGCCGCCGACGCCCTCGTACCCGATTCGCCCGTGCCGGGCCAGGCGTATTTCATTAGCCAAGGCGAGCCGGTGAACTGCTGGGCGTGGATTGACGAGCTTTTGGCGTTGGCCGGTTTGCCGCCGGTGCGAAAATCGGTGCCGCGACCGTTGGCCTACGCCTTCGGCGCGATGTGGGAAGCGATTTATGCGACATTTCGCTTGCGAGGCGATCCACCGATGACTCGATTCCTGGCCTTGCAATTTGCCACGTCACACTATTTCGACATTGCCCGCGCCAAACGCGATTTCGGCTACGAGCCGACGATTTCCACCGCCGAAGGAATGCGGAGACTGGGCGAAGAGGAGTTAGTCCCCGTTTCTCGCCACCCCTGTTGAACAACGCGGCCTTTGCGATGGCAATGCCCTCGATTCCGCCACCTTGTTTTGCGACCATGACGCCAGCTTCGCTTACCGCCGCCTTAAAAGAAGAGTCGCTCCGGCTCGGATTCGACCAGGCCGGCGCGGCTCCTGCAATTGCCCCGCCCGACTTCGAGCGGCTCGAACGGTGGATCGCTGACGGCCGCGTCGGGCAAATGCGCTACTTCGCCGATCGCTTGGACGCCTATCGCCATCCCCAAAGCGTGCTCGAAGGCGTCCGAAGCATTTTGATGTTGGCCGCGAACTATCGCACGGTCGAGCCAATCGAGCCGAACGCCGGGCAGGCGAAGGTTTCGCGCTATGCCTGGGGCGCCGATTATCACGATTGGGCTCGCGAACGCTTGCATCGCCTGGCCGACTTCCATCGCCGGCTTTCGCCCATGGCGCACGTACGAGGCGTGGTCGATACCGCTCCGCTCATGGAAAAAACATTCGGCCGTTTGGCCGGGCTCGGCTGGATCGGCAAAAACACATTGCTCATCAATCCACGGCTGGGGAGTTGGTTTTTCTTGGCCGCGCTATTGACGACCGACGTGTTGGAATACGACGCGCCGGCGCCGGCCGACCGCTGCGGCGAGTGCCGCCGATGTCTCGACGCCTGCCCGACCGGCGCGCTCGCGGCGCCATATCGGCTTGACGCTCGTCACTGCGTTA
>CAZWNM010000293.1:0-4342 GCA_964635765.1 uncultured Planctomycetaceae bacterium
TCGGCGATCGCGTGGCCATGCTCGAACACGCCTATTATTCCGTCATCAGCCCCGAAGGCTGTGCCGGCATTCTTTGGAAAAGCCACACGTTCAAGGAGCGTGCGGCCGAGGCCCTGAAGATGACCTCGAAAGATTTGAGCCGCATGGGCTTGGTCGACGCCGTCATCGCCGAACCGCTCGGCGGCGCCCATCGCAACCACCACCTTGCCGCGAGCCGCTTGAAGCTCTATTTGCGCGGCGCACTGCGTGAACTCGTTGGCAAGCCGATCGAGGTTCTTTTGGAAGAGCGTTATCAGAAATTCCGCCGCATGGGCATTTTTCTTGAAGGCGAGCCGGCCGGCGCTGGCGTGGGTTGAAAATCTTTCTTCCATCGATTTACACGCGAGACTTTTCGTTGCGAATCTCCGTTCGAGCGGCTTGTGGAACCGTATCGAAGGGACTATTTTAACCCATGAAAAGTCCGTTTTTGCATCGTTGCAACGTCCGATAATGTTTCTTATGTTGCGCCGGATGTTGCGTTTTCGCCGGGAAAATAGGCTTTTTTGAGTGCGGCTATGCGCTCTCCTGCCACGGCGGGCCAATATCCGACGATGACAAAACAGACCTTGATTCACGCAAGCAGGCGGACTCGCCGAAAACGCCGGCCGCAAGCGCACCCAACAAAAAATGCCGGCACAATTCTTCGTCGCCGCCGATTGCAAAACGATGGATCGGCCGCCGAATGCCGATCGTCACCAAAATCGCCATTTCGACGCCTTGTCGGCCGGCGGCGCGCTGCCGGCGCCGGAATTGGGCACGGTCGCCGTGCCGGTTGTCGTGCTCGTCGGCGACGGCAACGAATCGGGTACGCCTGTGACGGTTGGCGCGGTTGTAGGAGGCTCGCTCATTTTCGCGTTGAATTCATCGATGTACTTGCCGAGATAGCCGCGAATGTCTTCCGGCAAGATCGGATAGGCGTTTTTGATGCCTCGGGCGATGATGTCGCCGGACTTCGAGACAAGCACCAACCGCCTCGCCGGCTCGGAAAGCGTGACGGCGAAAAACGTGATGACCACGCAATACAAAGCGCCCTTGGCCAGCCCGACGATCGCGCCGAGTTGCCGATCGAACTCCTTGAGCTTCACGCGGTCGATAATGCCCGACACGAAGTGAAACAAAAGCCAAATGGCGATGGCCGTAACCACATAGAGCACCAACATGGCCAAAAAGCGGTTCCACGGCTCCTGGCCGGGAAAGTATGGAGCAATGGCCGCGCTGCTGTGGACCGCCACCATGCTGCTCACGATGATCGACGCGAGCGAGGCGACTTGCCAGGCCGCGCCCTTCCAAATGCCCAGCAGCGTGGCAACCGCCAAAACCACGATCATGGCGACATCGTAAGGCTGCATGGCGAGGGGCTAGGGATTAGGGGCTAGGGGCTAGGGGCTAGGAAGATCAGCCAAAGCAAAATATAGCGAGAATCGGTCAATCTGCGAATAGCAAATCGCTATTGCCAAAAACGCCGTATTTGGGTACAAGTCGCGTCGTATGGTAGTTTTTCTAGCCCCTAATCCCTAGCCCCTCTGCCATGGCCGGATTCAAAACCCACCTTACCGTCAGCAATTTGTGCGGCGTCGGATACGGCGGCGCGGCGTATTTCATGTATGGCGTGCCGTTGCCGACGTGCGTTTTGGCCGGCGGCCTGTGCGGCATTTCAGGCATGTTGCCCGACATCGACAGCGGACCGGGCCGGCCGTTGCATGAAAGCCTCGCGTTTGCCGCCGCCGTGGTGCCGATGATGTTGCTGCCGCGTTTTCAGCAGATGCACATGCCGCACGAGGCGATTATTTTGACCGCCGCGTTGGTTTACGTGCTGGTGCGGTTCGGCATGGGCTTCCTGTTGAAAAAATTCACCATTCATCGCGGCATGTTTCACAGCATTCCCGCGGCTGCGATGGCGGGCGAACTCGCGTTTTTGCTATCGTCGGGCGACGACGTTCGGATTCGCATTTTCAACGGCGTTGCCGTGGCAATCGGTTTTCTTTCGCATCTTGTGCTCGACGAAATCTACAGCGTCGAGTGGAGCCATTTCCGCATCAAGAAATCGTTCGGCACGGCACTCAAGTTTTTCGGCGAAGGTGTTTGGCCGAATCTTTTGACATACGCCCAGCTTGCGATTTTGACCTCCGCGATGTTCATCGACCCGCAAAGCCCGAAGGCCCAGCGTCTGCAAGAAGGCGCGACGGCCGTGCAGCAAACCGCCGAGCGTGTGGTCGATCAGGCTTGGCAGCGGTAAGCGGGCGGCCACGAATGGCCTTGGAAACGCGGTGAATTGGCCGGTCGGCCGAAGGCTCCTCTGTTCGTTCCGCCGCAGGATCGTCACCCCACCTAATCTAGCGTAGTCTAAATTGCCCAGCCTATTTTATGTGCAACAATGTTTTATGAGTCGCCTCGTGTTGCACCTATCTTGCGTTTACGCAAGTCGTTGTAGCATAATCGGTTACGACGTTTTATTTTGCGTCGCAACGAACCACCCGAACAGCGGGTGTGTTGCACTGGCGCTTTAGGCAATATCGAAATCTGGGGTATTTAGGATAGGAATGGATCCCGCGTTGCCGGCATGTCGATCGCATCGTCCGGCGGATGGACGCTCGGGGCGAGGTTTTCGTTGGCATTTTTGGGCGGGGCGTCGTTGTTGTCCGGCTCGTCGTCGAAATTGACCGGGCGAAGCAAGCCTTGCTCGTACAGGAGAAATTGGAGTTTTTCGATCGCATGCTCCATGTTTTCGATGGGAATGTCTTTGTAGAGCAATTCGCAGACTTGGGCGACGACTTGTTCCATCTGGTCCTTGGTCATCAGGTTCGGATGGACGGTGTAGTCGTTGGGATTCAGGCGTTCGAGCAGCCAGGCCGACGCCCGCCAGTATCTGGGGTTTGTGCCGGCGTTTTGGATGTGGCGGAGGAGTTTTAGTTCCGCCGATTGTTCGGCGTGAACCACGGCGGCGTCGAAGTCGGGATCGCGCGTGGCGGCGCGTGTGATGGTGCTTGGCGCGCAGCCGACGAAATGGGCCGCGCTGCGTCGGCTGCATCCGCCGGCGAGCAATGCGAGGATGGTGCGTTTTTTTACGTCGTCGAGCGTTTCGCGTGGGGAAGGAAAATAGGGCATCGTGTTGCTCCGAGGTTTTTCCCCCTTTTGTTTACTCCTTTTCGCGTCCGTTTTCAACGGAAGTTCTTGGGCAAAAGCGTCTCAATGTCAAAAATTTGAATTCCAATTCAGGCATGCGCGGTTTTTACCTTGTTTTTCCAATCAACCCAAACGGTTTGTTTTTAGCCCGAAGGGCTTTCTATAGGAGAGCCCAGGGTTGCCGCGCCGAGCGGCTACCCTGGGCAAAAAACGCCACGACCTGTTTACTCTACAGGGGTTGCGTAATGGCGACACGGGAAATACGCAACCCTTTCAGGGTTGAGTGGCTCATCGCATCAACAACTAGGCGTCTGCTTCCTCGTACAGCAGCGATGACTCATCGTCATACTGTCTGTTCCGCAATGCCTCTCGGACCTGCAATGCTGGACTCTCCACGGCGAGCACACCGGCGGGTAGTGCCACGCCGAATGGCAGACAGCCCCCCCAACGGGTAACAACTAAAATCATCATTCTTGCGTGCTTGGTCCGCCCGGCACGTGCAAGAATACTTGCGGCCTCAAATACCGACTCATGTAGCCGCTGAACCCGTAACGGTACGGGACGCCCCTGAAAGTTTTCAGCAAGTATCGCGTCGATGCTGTTGTTGCGTTGCACCGGAACACAGTCCAAACCGTCCAATAGTGCGAGTGCCCTCCCATCCACATTACGGTACGACTCGCGGCCTGCTTCCATCAGCGACGACTCAGTCTTCTCTGGATTTGCGAGTCGCTCTCTTGTCAGTTCGACGGCTTCCTTGGAAATATCAACACCAATGGCATTGCGTCCAGTTAGGGATGCCGCGATCAGCGTCGTTCCACTCCCACAGAACGGATCAACGACCAGATCACCGGGATTGGTCACGAGCTTGATGATTCGCTCCAGCAAGAGAATGGGCTTCTGGGTCGGATACCCGGTTCTTTCCTTGGCCTTTGGATTGAGGAATGGAATGTCCCACACGTCAGAGAGAGGCACGCCTTTCTTGGCATTACCTGTAATGACTCCGCCGGCCTCGTCGCGGTCGTAGGTTGCCTTGCCGTGTTTGTCACGTTTCCGCCGTTGCAGTATCTGCTCCACGTTAGTCGACGGTGAGTACTCGCCGTACTCTGGGTTGAAGACATATTCCGCGGATTTGGAATACAAATAGAGCGTCTGATGAGCGGGAAGGAGCGATCTTTGTGAA
>CAZWNM010000294.1:0-2420 GCA_964635765.1 uncultured Planctomycetaceae bacterium
TATTTCGGAAAAGTATTCGGTCACGCGAGCCTCCTTGCTCGACAAAAGGCTGTTTTCCGCACCGGCTATTGAGGGTCAGGCGGCTAATGTCGGGAGGCCGACCAACGGGAGGCCGGAAAACAAGGGTTTTCGGCCATGCCGACCAAACATTATCCACCTGAAATTCAATAAACCCCACGCCTATTTTGCAACACTTTAATTGCAGGGATACAAGTTGACGGGGGAGTATACCGGAGGCCCGCTTGACGAATCAAGGTCAAAAAATATCCCTCTATTGGGCGGGATGCGTGGCCGAGCGAATTTGCTCTGGCATTTTTTGCCGGCCGTCGCTACACTTCCGCCCCCATTACTCTTCTACCGGAGGCGAAAAATGGCCAACGACGTGGGCGGCGATTCTCGGGACGTGTCGAAAACGGCGGCGACCTCGGCTCCTAAAAAACGGCGCCGCCGCTGGCTGCCGGTCTGTTTTGTCGTGCTGCTGGCCTTTGTCGGCCTGCTGCCGACGCTGGTGTCGAAAACGCCGCTGTTCGGCTATATTCTCAAGCTGGCCACGAGCAACTTGAACGGCAGCGTGAAGGTCGATTCCATTTCGCTCGGCTGGTTTTCGCCCATCCAATTGAAAGGGATCGAAGTGAAGGACGCTGCCGGCAAGCCGGTGCTTTCCACGGCTTCGATCACGGGCGACCGCACGCTGGCCGCGATCGCCTGCAACTACACGAAACTCGGCTTGTTCCGCATTGAAAACCCGACGCTTTCGGTCGTCGTGCGTGAAAACGGGTCCAACGTCGAAGATTTGCTGGCCAACTATCTCACCAGTTCGAGCGCGACGGCTTCGCAAACGTCTTCCGCCGCAACAAAGATCGGGCTGGCCGTGGAAATTGTCGACGGCAGCGCGTCGGTGGCCGACGTGCGGCTCGGCCAGGTTTGGCGGATCGGGAAATTGGGGATGAAGTTCGACATGAGCGAAGGCGTGGACGGCCCGATTCTCGCCGATGTTTCGGCCGAAATGCCGGCCGCCGAAGCGGTGCCCGCCGTCGCCGCAATACCCGCCGCCGCAACATCCGCCCAAAGCGTAAGCAAACTCAAAGTCGGCCTGAAAATGACCCCCGGCGCCAATGAGGCCACCGTCGATATTCAACAATTCCCGCTGGCAATGTTGCGATCGGTCTTGTCGCGTTACATGTCGGGCACGACCCTCGACGGGCAACTCACCGTCTCGGCCAAATTGCAGCAAGGCGCTACCGCCACACGCGGCGACGCGGCCATCGAGCTGGCCGGCCTGACGCTTCTCGACGCGCAAGGCAAGCCGCAATTCCAAGAGCCGGCCGTTCGCCTCGTCGCGCAAGGCAACTACGATCCAAAATCGCAAACCATTCAACTTGGCGAATGCAAATTCACCTCCAGCATCGTGGCCGCCGCCGCGGCCGGCAATATCGCCACCGTCAACGGAAAAAACAACGCCCAACTCGAAGCGCAACTCAACTACGACCTCGATCGGCTAAGCACCCTGTTGCGGCCGCTTGGTGCCGATATGCATCTGACCGGCCACGGCGCGTCCGGGCTGCGATTCGCCGGCCCCTTCTCGCTCACGGCGAGCACCGCCGCCGCCACCGTTCGCTGGAGCGGCGCCGACGTCTACGGATTCCCGATCGGGCAGACCGACCTGCGCGGCTCGTTGGTTGGTGGCGTGTTGCAAACCGAGGCGTTCGACATCGCGGTGAGCCAGGGCAAAATCCACCTGGCGCCGCAACTGTGCATTTCCACGAATCCCATGGAGTTTCGGCTGCCCAAGGGCCTGCTGGTCGATCGCGTTCAATTGAGCGCGGCCATGTGCGACTCGCTGTTCCAATACATCGCGCCCGCCCTGGCCGGCGTGTCGTCGGCGCAGGGCAGCATTTCGATCGAGCTGGACGATTGCCGCATTCCGCTTTCGCATCCGATCGACGCCGATATCGCCGGCCGATTCATCATCCACGCGATGACGCTCGGTTCGAGTCCGCTGTTGCATGAAATGTCGGCGTTCCAAACGCACGAGTCGGCGGCCCAAGTGCGGAACGAGACGGTCGTCCCATTCCAAATGACCAAGGGCCGGGTGTATCACCAAAACCTGGACTTGGCGTTCTCTGAAATCACGATCCGCACGCACGGCTACGTCGATCTCAAGGACAAAACGATGGAACTCACGGCCGAAATGCCCGTGCCGGCGAAGTGGCTGGCCGGCAACGCCGTGGCAATGAAGGCCGTCGGAAACCAAACGGTTTCGATTCCGCTCCACGGCACGCTCAGCAATCCGCAAGTCGATCAGGCGGCAATGCAAGACCAGATGAAGCAATTCGTCGAGCGCGCCGCCAGCAACGCCGCAACAACCGTGATTGAAGGCGGATTGAATCAGTTGTTCGCGCCGAAACGATAACGGCGGC
>CAZWNM010000294.1:2430-4336 GCA_964635765.1 uncultured Planctomycetaceae bacterium
CGCTGCCTGGGTGCATTGTGCCCAGTCGCTATGTCGCGGGCAACGGGCTTTTCTGCCCGGCGATCAGCCGCTCCTCTTGCTCGGGATCGAGGCCGTTGCGCATCGCCATCGTCGCCACGCTCATCGCGCCGTTGCGAACCAGGATTTGATCGGCCTGCGCGTCTTTCAGGCGGTCGCGCGTTATCAGCGTCGGCGGCATGCCGTGAATTTCGACCAGCGAAAGCGCCTCGGCCGGCAATCGGCCCGCCGCCACCGCATGACCGACGACGCGACGCAGCAAATCGAGATCGTCTTCCAACATTTCGTGTTGAAGCCGGTCGAACATTTTCACCGCCGGCCCCTCGGCCACCATCGTCGAGGCGTAATTCGCGTTGCTCGCGTCGCTCGTCAACATGAACTCGGGCAACACCAACCGGCTGGCGACGGCGCGCAACTCGGCCTGCAACACCGTGACGTATCGGCCGGCGTCGATCCCGGCGGCGGGAAATTCGTAGTCGGTGTCGGCCATCGCGTCGAGAATCGTGCCGGGCGCGTAGCGGCGGAATTGCGAAGTGCGGCCCGTCATCGAATTCGTCACCGTCGCGTCAGCCTCGCGGGCGACGAAATTGGCCAGTCCGGCGGCGGTGGCGGCCTTGTGTTTGCGAATTACCGCGATGGCCGATTGGATTTCCGCCACGACGCTCATGTTGCGAAGCAATTTTTCCGCCCGGCGAAGATTTTTGCGCACCGGATAGAACAGCGGCAGGCCGCGTTTTACGTTCGCGTCGACGTTCTCCTTGCGATGCTGAATCTCGTCGGCATCGACCCAGAGGCCGTCGATCCAGTAGCCCAAGACGGTTTCGACGTCGTTCGGATCGGTTTGCACGCCGAAGCTGGCCGAGGGGTCGGAGAGCCGATCGGCGGGCGAGGCCACTTGGGCCGGCTCGACGAATCGCACGCGCGTCGTGCCGTCGGCCGCCTCGAACAATCGCAAGAAGCACTCGCCGTCGCGGTCTTTGCGATGCACGATTTCCTGCTGCCGCTTGTGCCATTGGTTCAATCGCACGAACTCGTCGAGCACCAGTTGCACGGCCAACGGCAGCGACGGATCGAGCGTAACGCCGCGGCCGGGCAACGCTCGATAAATGTGACCGCTGCCGACGATGTAGCTGATGCGGTTCTCGTGGCCGTTGATGGCGAACTCGTTCGTGACGGCCAACTGTCGGCATTCGTTGCGGATGACGGCCAATTCCGGCTCGTTGCGATACGGCATTCCAAACGCCGCGCTGCCGGTCAGTCCGAAGCCGAGCCGATTCCAAGCGGTTCCGTCGCCGTCGTAAATCGCTTCGGCCGGATCGACGAAGCTGTTCCAAAGCTCGTCGAACGCCTCGGTCAAGCGGCGTTCCAAATAATTGAGACGCGGATCGCCGTGCGGCGTATGCGTCGCGGATTCCTCGACTTGCTGGATCGTGTCGGTCGGTGGCATGGGCGTGTTCCTATCGTGCGGTGAAAAACAAAAAGCACACGTCCGGCGATGCTACATCTTTGCCGGCCTCGTTTCAATGGAAGTTCTTGGGCAACTCGAAAAAAGTCGAGAATCGCGCCGCGGTCGTTTCCGACGGCTTGCAAAAGCGGGCCAATGGGGTAAAATCGTTAAAAACATCGGGAAAAATAGACCTTTTTACAAAACGCTTGCTATGTCCGAAAAAAACATCGAACAACTGGCCATCGACACCATCCGCACCCTCTCGATGGACGCCGTGCAAGCGGCCAACAGCGGACATCCCGGCACGCCCATGGCGCTGGCGCCGGCGGCCTATGCGCTCTTCCAAGAAACGCTTCGTTACGATCCGGCCCAACCCCAGTGGCCCAACCGCGACCGCTTCGTCCTCTCCTGCGGACACGCCTCGATGCTGCTCTATTCCAT
>CAZWNM010000295.1:0-4331 GCA_964635765.1 uncultured Planctomycetaceae bacterium
CAGACATCAAGCCGTCGGTTGCCGCGTTTGCGGAGGCGTGCCCAGAAAAGTGCGAAACATTACAGTTGCCGTCTCTTCAACACGCCTGCAAGGAACTGACTGCGTTTATCGAACGCGGCAAATAATTAACCGACCACCGCGCCCATGAAGCGGATCGTGAAATAGAACATGGCGGCGATGCCGACGATGGCCAGGACGGTTTTGATTTGCTCGGTCGCCGAGTCGGAAATCGGCGCGGCGGCCCGCGGCGAGCTTTGCATCGAACAAGGTCGATTCGCGGCCGCCGCCGCGCCCGCACGAGAAGCGTTCGGGATTGATGCCAACGCGGCCGGCGAAGCAATCGGCGACGCGACGGGCGCCGGTTGCGCCGCGGGAGCGATCGGACGATTGACCGCCGTTTGCGCAACGGGCGCGACGGCCGGCGGCGCAATCGAGGCTGCCGCCAAGGTTGATGGAGTTGTTACGGCGGCGATCGGCGGCGCGACAGCCGGCATGGCGGCTGCAAACGGTTGAGGCGATTGCCTGACGTTGGCCGCCCATGCGGAAACGCGGCGGAAATCGCCGTCGGCCGAGGCCAAGAAAACGCGCACACGGCCGCAATAGCTGCCGACGGTGTTGCTCGGATCGGCGCCGAACAAAACGCCGGCCAATTCGCCGCGGCTGTTGAAGATCGGTCCGCCCGAGTCGCCCTCGCGGGCCGCCACGGAAAGCTCGACAATCTCGCGCGGCAAGTTGCCGTCGGGCGAGAAATAATTCGTGCAGCGGCCGGTGATCGTGCGATACGAACCGCTGCCGTAGCCGGCGATGGTCAACGCATCGCCTGGGCGTGGCGCCTCGCTTGCAATGACGACCGGCTGCACATTCGGCCGTCGAATGGCCAACGCGGCCAAGTCCCAATCGCGATCGGTTCGCAACAGATAGGCTCGGGAGCGGAAGCCGTCGGGAAAATACACGACCAGCGGCCCGGCGGCGTCGCGCACGACGTGCCAATTGGTCAACACGAGGCCCGTGGTTCGATCGACGGCCACCAGGACGCCGGAACCGTAGGAGGAAGCCGAGTTGTTTTCCGGCGCGACGACCCTGACAACGGCGGGATGTGTTCCGACCGGAACGTCAGCCCAAACCGACGAGCTGATACAAACCGCAAAGATTGCCGCAATTGCCGAGCGAACCATGTTGAGCGTCCAGCCTCCACCTCAACCTTCGGCGACCGGCGGAGCGGCGAATCAGCGTTTGTCGATCGGAATGTAGTCCGACGCGACTGGCCCGGTGTAGATTTGCCGAGGACGTTGAATTTTCGTGGTCGGATCGTCGTGCTGCTCCTTCCAATGGGCAATCCAGCCCGGCAACCGGCCGATGGCGAAACAGACCGTGAACATGTTGGTCGGGATGCCGATCGCGCGGAGCAAAATGCCGCTGTAAAAGTCCACGTTCGGATAAAGATGCCGATCGACGAAATACGGATCGGCCAGCGCGAGTTCCTCGAGTTTGCGGGCGATGTCGAGCAGGGGGTCTTTCCGCTTGCTTTGACTGAAGACCTTGTCGCACGCCTCCTTGAGGATTTTCGCCCGAGGATCGTAGTTTTTGTAAACCCGGTGGCCGAAGCCGAAAAGCCGGAAGGGATTGCTCTTGTCCTTGGCGTGGTTCAAGCAATCTTCGGGCGAAAGTCCGCCGACGCGGATTCGTTCGAGCATTTCGACGACCTCGACGTTGGCGCCGCCGTGCAGCGGGCCCCACAGTGCGCAGACGGCCGCGGCGCATGACGCGAACAAGTTGGCTCGGGCCGAGCCGACGATCCGCACGGTCGAGGTGCTGCAATTCTGCTCGTGATCGGCGTGCAAAATAAACAACAAGTTCAGGGCGTCTTCCACTTCCCGCGTCACGAAGTATTGGCTGTGCGGCAGCGAAAACATCATGTGCAGGAAGTTGGCGCAGTAGCGCAAGTGCGGATCGGGATAGTTGAACGGCAAGCCCAGCGACCGGCGATAGGAATACGCGGCGATGGTTCGCACCTTGCTGATCAGACGGGCGGCAGCCTCTTCCAAGGTGCCTTCGTCGTCGAGGGCCAAAAACTCTTGATGATAACAGGCCAAGTGGCTCAACGTGGCCGAGAGAATGGCCATCGGCGGAGCGTCGGGCGGAAGATGCTCGAACTGATGCTTCACGCCTTCGTGCAAAAGCTCGTTGGCCGTCAGCAATTCGCTGAAGCGGACCAATTCTTCCCGGCGCGGCAGCCGGCCGAAAATGAGCATCCACGCCACTTCGGGAAAGTTCGGCTTGGCGGTGAATTGCTCGATGGGGATGCCGCGATAGCGCAGAATACCCTGGTCGCCGTCGATAAATGTGATGGCGCTTCGGCAAATGCTGGTGTTGCCCAGCGAGGGGTCGTAGGCGATCAAGCCCGTCTGATCGCGCAACTTGGTGATGTCGATGGCGCGTTCGCCCTCGCTGCCCTTGAGGACGGGCAGTTCGATGCGTTGATCGCCGACGGTCAAAATCGCCTTGTCGGACGTAATGACGGACGAATGGTCGGGCATGGCCAATACTCCCGCGGTGAGGTTCCAACAGTCCAAACCCCACCAAGATACCAGAATCGGCCGGGAAATCAAGGACGGGCGGCGGAATTGGCCCCATCGCAAAAACGAAAAAAATCGCCGCTCCTTTTGGGAGAGGAGGCTTTTGCAATCGCATCTTTATTCGCCGATGATTTTCATCAGCACCCGTTTCGGCCGGCGGCCGTCGAATTCGCCATAAAAAATCTGCTCCCAAGGGCCGAAATCCAGCTTGCCGTCGGTAATGGCCACGACGACCTCGCGGCCCATGATTTGCCGCTTATGATGGGCGTCGCCGTTGTCCTCGCCGGTTCGGTTGTGGTGATAGGTTTGCGGCGAGGGGTCGTAGGGGGCCAGTTTTTCCAGCCACCGCTTGTAATCTTCGTGCAAGCCCGGCTCGTCGTCGTTAATGAACACCGATGCGGTGATATGCATCGCGTTAATGAGTGCGAGGCCGTCGCGGACGCCGCTTTTTTCGACCGCCGTTTCAACCTGCGGCGTGATGTTGACGAAGGCCATGCGTTCCGGAATGTTGAGCGTCAAAGTCTCTCGATAAGTCTTCATACGGTTTCCCATTCCCATTCCAAAAAGGTTATTGCGCGATAGCTAGTATTGTGTCCCTGGAATACCTCGGAATTGTCGCCCAAGATTTTTCACGCTTGCCGGAAGGACACGTTCGATGCGAACGCGCGCCAGCTTCGCCGGGATCACATTCCACCCTTCCACCAGCACCGATACATCGTCGCCGGAGACGTTCTTCACGCTGAATTCCACCGTCGCCCGCTTGGATTCTCCGGGCGTCAAGGAGAAGTAGTTGTCGGAATACCGGACTGGAGCAACGAGCAGGCCCGACGTCACATCCACCAGTTTCAGCCGGATCATCAAGGCCACGCCCTTGTTCCCGTTGCGGGCATCGACCGTGAGCCGGCACGCCTCTCCTTTTTGGGTATTGTTAACCTTCCCAGTCACCTCGACCTTGTTCATGGCCGACAGATCCTGATACGCGTTCGGCGACTTGTTTTGCCAGTGAGAGCTGTCGGTCAGAATCACGCCGGCGGTCACTTTCACCTCATTGGCGGTCGACAGTCCTTGATACGCGCCCTTGCTTTTCCAGTAGAAGTTGTCTGACAGTAGCCGACCGTTTCGATCCTTGAGTTCCAACTTAATGAAATAGACGTTCGACAGGCCGTTGTCTGCCGCCGTCTTTGCTCCCTTTTCCACTTCCGACAGATCGAAGCACTTACGCGTGCAATTGCTCGGGCAATCCAGAGAGGCGGATTTCTTGCAATACTCGCACCCATCCATATTGTAGATGCGGGCATCGACGGTCAATCCGTGCAACTCCTTCAAGGTGTTGTTGACTACCTTCACTTCGCCCGAGGCTATGCTCCACTGGACGTGGATTGGCTCGCAAGCTTTCTTGCAGCCGAAGTACGCCGCAGTCGGTTCGAGGTAGTAATCGTAGGTGTTCCAAGTCAGCGACGGCCAGCAGGGGTTGCTCATCCAAATCAGCACCCCGGTACAGTCGTTCCACATTTTGTTGTTCCACGCTTCATAGATCGCCTTGAAGGTTTCCATGTTCACCATCTGCGCCTTGCGGCAGAAATCCTCGATTCCGGTGGGGGCGCCATAGGCGGCGATCGCCTTCTCCGTCAATCCGCACCAATCTGTAACTTGTCCGGCATTGACCCAATCGTGCATCCCCCAAACTTGATTGATCGGCCAAAGTTTCTCCTGCGGCATCATTCGCCGCATGCTCTCCACCGTGGGGACGACGGG
>CAZWNM010000296.1:0-4330 GCA_964635765.1 uncultured Planctomycetaceae bacterium
CGGCACTGGCCGCCTGAAGCGACGGGTTCCGCGATTGAACCTCCGCAACAAGTTGCTCCACGGAAAGCTCGGGCTGATTGTCGATCGGATCGAGCGAATCGCCGAGACCGTTAATCGGTTGTGCCGCGTCGGCCGGCTGTTCGTTGACAATGGGCGATGCGGGAGTTTGATACGAGACGGGCAATGCCGTCGTCGCCGTCGGAACGTCGGATTTCGCGTCTTGCGGCGCGACGGGGGCGGTCGCCGTGGGCGTAGCTGTCAGGGCGGTCGCCGCGATGCGGCCGTTCGGCCACGCACATCCCGTAATAATGCCCGACAGAATTGCAACGCCCGACAGAGCGAGCCATGCCTGGAATTTGATCTTCGTATGGCGTATCATCGCATGACCATTCAAGCGTCCAGCCCCAGCGCAGCCGGTTGCGGCGGCTTCCTCTTTACCGTTCCCGCGGAAATGGTCCGGCAACCTTCCGCTTGCGCGGCGACCGCGTTGCAGCCAATCTCCTCCTCAAGGCAATCGACCCCTGGAATCGAAACATCCAAACTTTTCGTTTTCTTCGTTAAAGGCGTTTCTTTCGGCATAAATTGCCAATTTCAGGAGTTCCGAAATTGGGAACATTTTGCAAAAATGGCGTGAAAAACGCGCGTTAGAACGCATCAAACGCCAAAAAGTTGCCAGAACTGGTACCATTCGGCAGCAGGCCACAGATCCAATTGCTGGAACATGTCCCCTACTGCGGCGAAAGAAGCGTGGAGGCGGAGAACGCCACCGTGCGCAAGTCGTTTTGACGCGGCGGCTTAGCGGTTGACCGCTAGTCCCGCAGCTTGCCGACCACTAGCGAGCCGTTGTGGCCGCCGAAACCGAAACTGTTCGACATCGTGATCGAAATCGCCCGTTGCCGAGGTTGGTTCGGCGTGTAGTCGAGATCGCAGCCGGGATCGGGATTTTCGAGATTGATCGTCGGCGGAATGACGCTGTCTCGCATCGCCAGCAAGCAGAAGATCAACTCCACGCCGCCGCTGGCGCCGAGCAAATGGCCCAACTGGCTCTTCGTGCTCGATATGCTGACCTTGTAGGCGGCGTCCTTAAAGACGCTTTTGACGGCCGTCGTTTCGGCCTGATCGCCCAGCGGCGTACTGGTGCCGTGCGCATTGATGTAGTCGATGTCGGACGCATTCACCCGAGCGTCCTTCAAGGCCAGCGACATGGCGTGGGCGGCGCCGACGCCGTCTTTGTCCGGGGCGACGATGTCGCCGCCGTCGCAACTACAGCCGTAGCCGTAGATTTCGCCGTAAATGCGGGCGCCGCGGGCTTTGGCATGCTCCAATTCCTCGAACACCACGATGCCGGCGCCTTCGCTCAACACGAAGCCGTCGCGGTCGCGGTCGAACGGACGGCTGGCGCGCGTCGGATCGTTGTTCCGCTCGGAAAGCGCGCGCATGGAAGTGAACGCGCCTAGGCCGATGTGCGTGAGCGCGGCCTCGCTGCCGCCGGTAATCATCACTTCGACCTCGCCGTCGCGGATCAACTTATAAGCATCGCCCATCGCGTTCGTGGCGCTGGCGCAGGCCGTGACCACGACTTGATTCGGGCCGCGCAGGCCGTATTGAATGGCCAAATGCGCGCTGGCTGCGTTGCCGATCAACTTCGGAATCGTAAACGGCGAGATTTTGTCGGGGCCTCGATCGAGCAGACGCTGGTGCTGCACTTCGATCGTTTCCAGGCCGCCGATGCCGGAACCGAGAATCACGCCGCTGCGCCAAGGGTCTTCCTTGGTGAAGTCGATGCCTGAGTCGCGCACGGCGTCGATGCCGCTGACTTGCGCAAATTGCACAAAGCGATCGAACCGCTTGACATCCTTGGCGGGAATATAGCCGTCGGGCGTCCAGCCGCGAATTTCGCCGCCGATGCGGACCTTGTAAGCACTGATATTCAAGCGTTCGGACGATAGCGACGAGACACCGCTCTCGCCCCGCAAGATACGAGCCCAAAGCTCTTCAATCTTGCAGCCGAGCGCAGTGACGACGCCGACACCCGTGACAACAACGCGGCGTTTCATGCAAGCTCTCAGGCTGAGGCTTCGGTGTTTTCCACGGCCTTGCTGATATGATCCACCGCTTGGCCGACCGTTTGAATCTTCTCGGCCACGTCGTCGGGAATGTTGATGTCGAACTCTTCTTCAAGTTCCATCACCAATTCGACGGTGTCGAGCGAGTCGGCGCCCAGATCGTTGACGAACGAAGTCTCGCGCGTAATCTGGTCTTTGCTAACGCCGAGTTGTTCGGCGACAATGTCAATAACACGTTGTTCAACTGAGGCCACCTTGGGAACCCTCCTGCGACCGTTTACTGGTATTGGGGGATGTACTCCAATGCCATCCCCCCAAATTTATTGTCAATCCACCGCCGTGCGGACGTAACAATCCCCACGTCTTACCCACTTTCCATTCAATCTCGCAAGGTATAGCGATTTTTTCCGTTTCTGTCTATATCTCTTGTGGATTTTTTTGGTGGATCGTGGATCGTGGTTCGTGCGAAGCCGCAAGCGGCTATCTTCCAATCCCTAGTCCCGAGCCCCTAGTCCCCCCCTGGCCTCACGCCGTCAAACCGCCGTCCACCGTCAAAATATGGCCGGTAATGAACGAGGCCGCGTCGCTGGCCAAAAACAGCACGGCATCAGCAATGTCTTGGGGATCGCCCAACCGGCCCAACGGAATCTGCTTGCGAACTTCCTGCAAAATCTCCTCGCCGAGCTTTGCCGTCATTTCAGTGGCGATAAAACCTGGGGCGACGGCGTTGACCGTCACGTTCCGGCTGGCCAATTCAGCGGCGACCGTTCGCGTCAGCCCGATGACGCCGGCCTTCGAGGCCGAATAGTTCACCTGGCCCGGATTGCCCATCAGGCCCGACACGCTGGCGATGTTGATGATGCGTCCCTGCCGGGCTTTCATCATCGGCCGAGCGGCGGCGCGGGCGAAAAGGAACGTACCCCGCAGGTTGATGTTCAGCACCAAGTCCCATTGCTCGTCCTTCATGCGGACCAGCACGTTATCGCGGGTGACGCCGGCGTTGTTCACCAAAATATACAGGCCGCCCCACTTTTCCACGACTTCATCGACCACTTCGTTAACCCGGTCGCTTTGGGTCACGTCGCAGGCCAGGGCCTCGGCCGTGCCGCCGGCGGCGCGAATGGCCTCGACCGTTTCGGCCAGCGTCTCGACGTTGACGTCGATGCAGGCAACCTTGGCGCCCGCCTCGGCGAGCGATTGCGAAATCGCGCGACCAAGGCCGCGCGCGGCACCGGTCACGATGGCGACTTTTCCGTTCAAATCCGTTTTAATTCGGCTAGACATTGCAATAAGTTTTCAGTTTTCAGTGGTCAGTTTTCAGTTCTGCACCGCGTGGATGCGGCGGCTAGACGGAGACTGTTGGCGATTCCTTGCGAAACCGCAAGCAGTTTTTCTAGCCCCTAGCCCCTAGTCCCTAATTCCTAGCCCCTAACTACACTTCCACGTTTTGACACGACACGTTGCGGTCGATCCGACGCAACAAACCGCGAAGCACTCGGCCTGGGCCTACTTCATAAAATTGATCGAAGCCCTGCCCGATCAAATAACGTATCGAATCGTCCCAACGCACCGGTTGGAGGATTTGACGCACGAGAATCTTTCGAATTTCTTCCGGATCGTCGTGCGGCAAGGCATCGACGTTGGAAATCACTGGAATCCGCGGCTTGTGCATCGGCACGTCGGCCAAGGCCTCGGCGCAACGCTGGTCGGCCGGCCGCATGACTTCCGTATGAAACGCGCCGGCGACGGCCAACGGCACGGCCTTCATCGCCCCGCACGATTGCGCCATTTCGGCTGCTCGCTCGCAAGCGGCCAAGTTGCCGGAAATGACGATATTGCCCGGACAAAGATAATTGGCGATTTTGAGCGTTTCGCCGCCGCGCGCTTTTTCGCAAAGGCTCTCGACCTCGACCCGCTCGAGGCCGAGAATGCTGACCATGCCGCTCGGCGTCGCGTCGGCGGCTTCTTGCATGGCCGCGCCGCGGCGTTGCACAAGGATTAGGCCCGACTCGAAGTCCGTCACGCCGGCGAACACCATCGCGGTATATTCCCCGAGGCTCAGACCGGCGGTCGCTTCACAGGCCAACGCCACGTCGGGCGATTCGGCGCGCAGCGACTCCAACGCGGCCAAGCTGGTGACGAAAATCGCCGGCTGGCTATAGACCGTTGAGTCCAACTCTTCGGCCGGCCCCTCGAAACAGAGCTTCGCAAGGTCGTAGCCGAGCACGTCGCGACAGAAGACGTAGGTGGAATCCGTAGACGTT
>CAZWNM010000297.1:0-4323 GCA_964635765.1 uncultured Planctomycetaceae bacterium
CCAGCCAAAACCGCTCCCGGATAATTTCACGTCTATCCAGCCGGGGGGCGGGCAGTGCTATCGCTTGGAACTCGCCTGGGGCCACTGGCGACGTTGGTGGCTCTCGCATTGCCGCAAAAATTACGTCCACCGCATGGCCAAGCTGCGAAAGGGCGATCCAGCCGGCGCGCCGCACGCTATTCTCGACCCTCGAGACCTGAAATACTGCCGCAATCGCTGCGGCTGCTATTGGGACCCGGCCGACGACCCATTCCGATGGCGCGGGCTGTTGCCGCTGACCCGCTGGGGGCTTGCCGAGTTGCTTTTGATGGGCTTGCCGCTCCTGGTTGTTACGGTTTTGCTCGCCTGCACGCCGTATTGGTATGGGGCCGTTGTGCCGGCCGTGCCGCTTGGCTTGATCGTCTATTTCTTCCGCGATCCCCAGCGAACGGCGCCAACCGAGCGGGGAGCGTTGGTCGCGCCGGCCGACGGCAAGGTGGTCGAAATCACCCGCTTGGAACACGACGATTTCATCGGCGGCCCGGCCATTCGCATCGGCATTTTTCTGTCGATTTTCAACGTACACTTGAACCGAGCGCCGTCGGAATCGCGGGTGATCGAATTGCGATATTCGCCCGGCGGTTTTTTGAACGCGCTCAACCCGGAAAGTGCGATCAAAAACGAAAACACGTGGATCGGTCTGGAAGAGGAATCACCGCCGAATCGTCGCGTGGCGGTTCGTCAGATATCGGGCGCGATCGCCCGGCGTATTGTTTGCGATCTTCGGCCCGGCCAGCGGTTGTTGCGCGGCCAAAAGATCGGCATGATAAAACTCGGCTCCCGCACGGAGCTAATTATTCCCGACACGAACGATTTGAGCATCACCATTTCCATTGGCCGGAAGATCAAGGCCGGCGTGACGGTAATGGCGAAGTATAACTAGGGGCTAGAGGCTAGGGACTAGGGGCTAGACAATGAAGAATGAAGATTGCAGATTGAAGAACAGCGAACACAAAACCGTTTGCGGTTTTGCTCCAGCCTACCCTCTAGCCCCTAATCCCTAGCCCCTTCCTATGCGTCCTATCCGCACCATCGCCGTCTTTCCGACCCTGCTGACGCTGGGGAACCTGATCTGCGGGTTCTTCGCCATCGTCATCGCGGCGCGGATCATCAAGCCGAACGTCGAGAGTCTCGACTTGATGATTGCCGAGGACACGAAAAACCTGATGTACAGCGGTTTTTTGATTTTTCTGGCGATGATTTTCGACGGACTCGACGGCTACGTGGCGCGATTGGCGCGAACGAGCAGCGATTTCGGCGCGGAACTCGACAGTCTGTGCGACGTGGTGAGTTTCGGCGTGGCGCCCGGCTTCTTGCTGGTGAAAATGTGCCCGCAGTTCACGCTGGTCCATAATCAAACGGTGTGGATCATCGCGGCGGCCTACGCGGCCTGCGCGGCGCTGCGATTGGCGCGGTTCAACGTGGAAACCAACGACGACGACGAGCATTTGCACTTCAGCGGCCTGCCGAGTCCGGCGGCGGCGGCCGTGATCGCCAGCTTCGCCATTATGTTTTACACGCTTCGGCAAGGCGCCGGCAATGGCGCGGAAACTTCCGCAAGAGAATGGATCGATCATTGTTTGCAAACGATTTTGCCGTTCTTGGGCGCCGCGGTGGCGCTCTTGATGGTTTCGCGGATTCGGTATCCGCACGTGACGAATCGCATTTTGCGCGGCCAGCGGAGCTTCGGCCACGTGGTCGCCGTCTTGTTTTTCTTCGTCGCGTTGATGATCGCCCCCGGTTACGCCATGCCGATCGCGGCGACAGCCTTTGCCCTATACGGCCCCGTTCGTTTGGCCTGGGAGCTATGGGTCAAGCATCGGCGCCGCGAGGAACCGTTGTTTTAGAGGGATTTAGAGATTTGGGGATTTAGGGATTTTCATTCCGGGTTCCCAGCCTCCAATCCCCAAATCCCTAAATCCCCAAATCCCTAAATCCCCATGTTCTCCGGAATCATCGAATCGCTGGGAACCGTCGTCGCACTTCAGCCGGAGCCGCCGGGCTGCCGGTTGGTCGTCCGCGAACCGAAAATCGCCGCCGAAACCAAGGTGGCCGATAGCATCTGCGTCAACGGCTGCTGCCTCACGGTGATTGACCGTGAAGGCGATACGTTCGCGTTTCAGGCCGGCCCGGAAACGCTCGCCCGAACCAATCTCGGCGAACTAAAACCGGGCAGCCATGTGAATCTCGAACGGGCGCTGGCCGTCGGCGACCGGCTCGGTGGGCATTTCGTCAGCGGACACATCGACGGCGTCGGTACCCTCTTGAATCGTGACGACTGCGGCCAATGGTCGACGTTCTCGTTCTCCGTGCCGCGCGAGTTGGCCAAGCAAATGGCCTCGAAAGGCTCGATCGCCGTCGATGGCGTAAGTCTCACGATCGTCGATAGCGAATCGGACCGTTTTAGCATTGCGCTGATTCCCTACACGCTCAGCGTCACGACGCTCGGACTCTTGCAGCCCGGCGGAAAAGTAAATCTCGAAACCGACCTGCTGGCCAAATACGTTCAGCGTCTCGTCGAAGCGAAGGAGTGGCAATGAGTTTTGAGGGACGAGAGACGGGGGACGAAAAGCCGTGGGCGTGGGACGAGAGGCGGGAGTTGCGTAATTTGCCGAGCGGTGCGGCGCGTCAAACGCTCACATTTCTGATGCGGCGGTTCAAGGAAACCGGCATTCGGCCGCACAGCAAATACGGCCAAAACTTTTTGATCGACTTGAATTTGCTCCATGTGCTTTCCGACGCCGCGGCCGTTACGTGTAACGACGTGGTGCTCGAAGTCGGCACGGGCACGGGGTCACTCACAGCGCTATTGGCCGAAAAAGCGGCGGCGGTCGTTACGGTCGAAATCGACCCGCAAATGTTCCAGTTGGCCAGCGAGCAGTTGCACCGTTTCGACAATGTCGTGATGCTGCAAGTCGATGCGTTGCGGAACAAAGGCAAAATCAATCCGGAGGTTCTCGATGCCGTGCAGACGCAATTGGCCGCCGCGCCTGGCCGGTGTTTCAAAGTGGTGGCCAATCTGCCGTACAACATCGCCACGCCGCTCTTGAGCAATTTGCTTCGCTTGGAGTCGCCGCCGCAGACGATCACCGTCACGATCCAAAAAGAACTGGCCGAGCGCATCACCGCCCGGCCGAGTAGCAAAGACTACAGTGCGTTAAGCATTTGGGTGCAATCCCAATGCCGGGTTGAAATTCTCCGCGTTCTTTCGCCCACCGTGTTTTGGCCGCGGCCGAAAGTTTCTTCCGCGTTTCTTCAACTGACGCTCGACGAATCCTTGCGGTGTCGGATTGCCGACCGCGAGTTCTTTCATGAATTCGTTCGCGCGATGTTTTTGCACCGCCGCAAGTTCCTTCGCTCGGAACTGTGCAGCGTCGTCAAAGACCGATTGGGCAAGCCCGAGGTGGATGCCATTCTTGCGCAATTGCATCTCGACGGCACCGTCCGGGCGGAATCGCTCGATATCGAGACGATGCTCTCGCTCTGCGATGCGGTTCGGACGACAAAAAAGTAAAACTTTGCCGGTTTGGTAAAGCTTTTGTCCTGCGGTCGGTTTTGCGAATTTAAGGGCCATATCAGCCGCGACGGTTGGGGCGTCGCAATATCAAGAAAAGGCGGTTCCAGCGTTGATTTCGCCAAATTCGCACCTTGGGTCGAGACGATGGCTGCAGAAGGAAGCACGGATTGGTTTTCTACGGTATCAAGTCGCTTTCCTGCCACGATGCGTTGGACATCGAAACGAACGTGGCAGCAGCTAAAGCGGATACGTAACGAGTACCTTGGGATTCCGCGAAAAGGAGTTTCGCAATGAATGCAGCCCGTATGGCCACGGTGGTTTTGTTGATGGCATGCAGCCCCTCGGCGGCATGGGCTCAATACGGATTGTACGGTTCGCCGGAGACACTAAATGTGCCACGGCAAGATGTGGGCCAATCTTACACATCAACGGCCGACAGCGTACCGGCTGCAGCGCCCACGGTTGTCCAGCCCAACGCCGCTCCGGCGTATTACGCTCCGCAACCGGCACAGCAACCGCAAGCGAATTATGCAATGTATCCGACGTATCCGCCACAGCAGCAAGCGGCGGCTGGTTCTTATTATCAAGCGCCATCGTATCAAGCGGTGCCACGATATAATTCGCAATATAATTCTCCGCAGCCTTACGCCTATCCGCCGCAATATAACAATCCGCCGAGACCGCAAGTGACGGCGTCTTCGTCCTATCAACCGGCGCCGACGTATTGTTATCCGCCGCAAGCTTCGACGGCGGCGGCTTATCAGCCA
>CAZWNM010000298.1:0-4321 GCA_964635765.1 uncultured Planctomycetaceae bacterium
AAGATATTGATCGCCCAAGTTCTTGAATAACAGGAAGCCGGCCAGCACGGTGATGCAAAGCACCGCGAACATTTCGGCCTGCCGCACGGTGATCGCCCGCGGCCCCAAGCAAAACGCCGTATCGGAAGCCGGAAGCAAGGCGTAGGGCAACGCGGCTTCGTTGCCATTGGGCGTCGCCGGCATCGGTTGTTCCATGGCTGTTTCCTCGTTGAGATTCGACATCGTTTTACCCTCCTTGGTATGACGTCTTAGACGTGTAGGATGACATATCCATGCCGGGGGGTCAATATCTTCTTCTCGCCCCGGTTGCCTGGGCTTGTTGGATTTATCGGCGGGTGGTAAGATGCCGCCGACAATTTGATTTTGACGCGCGAGCGTCAAGTTGCTGCCTTCCGAAAAACCACCAACCTGAGTCTTCGGGCTCTTGAGATAGGTGCAGCGCTTGGACCGCGTTTCCCGCTTGGGAAGCGTCGGCCGAGTGCTGGCCTATCTGCCCCTTGGTGGGGGCTTCGGGAGCAGCCTCGGTCCGGCGCTTCCTTTTTCGTTGCGCCGGCCCTTTGGAAACTGTTTTTTTACACGTTTTCTAACATGGGAGAGGGCAATGGTCTCACACACTAAGTTGAAGGCGGACAAAAACCGTTTGATCGCCGACTACGAATGGCTGCGCCGCATGATGTGCATGCTGGATTCTCAGACGGAGCAACTCGATCGGCAGCTCGTCGAGCTCGAAAAGCTCCTGCCCGACGATTACGTCCATCCCGATGACACGTTGGCGGCCGGCTTGACGCGAGGCAGTAAAACCGCACAATGATGGTGAATTCCTTCCACAGGGAGAGCCATCGTGGCCAAATTCGCCGTCATTTTGCCCGCCGCCGGCCGCAGCAGCCGATTTCACGACAAAAGCTACAAAAAGCCATTCGTCCCGCTGGCCAATAAGGCCGTTTGGCTGCATTCGGCCGAGCGGTTTTTGAACCGCAACGACGTCATTCAGACGATCCTGGTCATCGCGCCCGACGATCGCGTCGATTTCATGTTCAAATTCTCGGCCAATATCGCCATTTTGGGCATCGAGGTGGTCGATGGCGGGGCGGAACGGGCCGATTCCGTCGAAGCCGCGCTGGCTCGCGTCAAACCGGCGGCCGATTTCATTTGCGTTCACGACGCCGCTCGCCCCTGCTTGACCGACGCTTGGATCGACGAGGTTTTCGCGGCGGCCGAAAAATCCGACGCCGCCATTCTCGCCCTGCCCGTGGCCGGCACGCTCAAACGGGTCGGCGGCAACCGGCAAATCGTGGAAACCGTTTCGCGCGACAATCTTTGGGAAGCCCAAACGCCGCAGGTGTTTCGCCGCCAATTGCTGCTGGACGCCTACGCCCGCCGGGCCGGCTTTTCGGGCACCGACGAGTCGCAATTGGTCGAGCGGATCGGCCATGCCGTAACGGTCGTGCTCGGTTCGCCGTTGAACATGAAAATCACGACCCGAGAAGACCTTCGGCTGGCGGAAAATGCGATAAAGGCGTTGCCGAAGCCGAAATTGCAAAATTCGGGAAATCCGTTCGATGACCGCTGGAGGTAAAAATGACCAATTATAGCCGCATCGCCATCATCACCGGGACCACGTCCGGCATCGGCGAGGCCACAGCGCGACGGTTCATCGCCGCCGGATTCGGCTGTGTCGGCAACGGCCGCACCGGCGCGAAACTGGCTTCGCTGGAAAAAGAACTTGGGCCGGCTTTCGTCGGCGTCGTGGGCGATATTGCCGAGATGGCCGTTCAAGAAAAACTCTTCACCGCGGCCGTCGAGCGTTTCAGCCAGCCGGCCGACATCGTCGTGGCCAACGCCGGTCGCGGCCTCGGCGGCTCCATCGCCGCGTCCGATCTGGCACAATTTGAAGAAGTCCTCAAAACCAACGTGGTCGGCGTTCTCGGATTGCTGCAAAAGGCCACGCAACAAATGCTCGACAAGCAGCAACGTGTTTACCCGAATGCGCCGGCCGACATCGTCATTATCGGCTCGGTGGTGGGCCGAAATATCTCGCCGTTCAGCGCGGCCTACAGCGCCACGAAATTCGCCGTCCACTCGATGGCCGAGTCGTTGCGGCGCGAAATCGGCCCGAAGGGCATTCGCGTTTCGCTGGTCGAGCCGGGCTTCGTCCTAAGCGGGTTTCAAGCCGTGGCCGGCTACAGCGATACGATGGTGCAAGGTTTCAAGGATAAGTTTGGCCCGCTGTTGGTCGGCGACGACGTGGCCGAGGCGATTCACTTTATCGTCACTCGTCCGCCGCACGTGCATATCGGCGACATCGTCATTCGGCCCACGCGGCAGGATTATCCGTAAGAAAAAGGAGAACAAGCATGGGAAAGTACATGACCGAGTTCTTTGGCGAGTTTCGCAAGTTCGCCCTCAAGGGCAACGTGGTCGATATGGCCGTCGGCTTCGTCATCGGCGCGGCATTCGGCAATATTGTTGCGTCGCTGGTCCATGACATCATCATGCCACTCGTTGGAACGATGGGCAAAATTGATTTTTCCAGCCGGATCGCTACAATTCGAGGAGTAGATATCCGGTATGGCGTGTTCCTCAACCACACACTTAATTTCCTGATCGTCGCCTTTTGCATTTTCCTGGTGGTTCGGCAGATGAACCGGCTCAAGCAGTTTTTGCCGCATGAAGAGGCGACCACGAAAACCTGCCCGGAGTGCCTTTCGACGATCCCGATCAAGGCGAAGCGTTGCGCGTTTTGCACATCGACGTTGGAAGAGTAGACGCGAAAGATCAGCGATTAATCGTCGTCGCCGAGGAAAACCTCGTCGGAAAATCGCCGCGAGGCGGCCACGCCCAAGTCGTCGCGTCGCCGCCGCTCCCCGATCGCGTGCCAAGGAGCGACTTCGGCCAACTCGGGCATGATCTCGGTCAATTGGGCGATCATCGTTTGCGCCATCCGGCGAATCGACACTTGATGCGTCTGCTCGGCTATCTCCAACACGGTTTTCATCAGCCGCAACAATTGCGACCGTTTCAGAACCGGTGGGGCAAGCGATTCGTCAGGCTCGCTCAACAACTCGGCCACCGGCACCTCGAGGACCTTTTGCCAAGCGTACAACGTGCTCAACGTGAGGTCGGCGGTTTCCGACTCTTGACGCCGCAATTGCTCGAGGTCGATGTTGAGACGGCGAGCCATGACGCGCCGCGAAATACCCTGCTGCCGCCGCGCCGCCGCGAGCCGATGCAGCACTGGAGGATTCGCCGCGGGCAAAACAACGCCCAGGGGCAGACCGACGCCCGTCACACCGCAGTGTCCGGTACTCATGATAGTGCAGCCGATCTATACCCTACACGGGAAACTGAGGCGACATTTTGATGAGGAAAAACGTCTCAGTTCCAACCGCATGAAGTATAATGGGCGACGCCGCAAGCCCTTCTCTCGAACGTCGCGCCAACATGGGCCGTTGGCCGACGGCCCGAAGCGGCAACCGTGGTGTTCCGCGAAGTCGCGTGGAAATTGACTTCGTCCACAGTGCAACCGCTATTATCTTATACCCGCCACGGGCGACAATCAAGTGTAGTTTTGCAAGAAAACGGGCCGGCGACTTGGATTCCGGGGCGGCAAACTCGATACGTCGGCCGTATTGCATAAAGTCCGCCTAGTCCCCCCACCGCAAGAGTTGTAAGGTTGCGTTTTGCATGGGCATTGTGCATACTGAATAGCTAGACGACACAAGCTGCGCAATTGGCATTCTTTACCGACATGCCATCAGCCCGCCATCATTGCGACAATGAATAACATCGCCACAAGGCGTTTCCTGCACCGCTGCCGTTCTTCCGCCGCATTTTTTTGGGCGGTTGGCATCTGTGTTGCATCGGCATTCGTTCAACCGTGTTTGGCGGCACAGAATTCGTTGGCCGTTGAAACGCCGAGGGACGTGGCCGGATTCCAAGCGATGGAGTTGCAGATCAAGGCCGTGGCGAGCAAAGTGGTGCCGGCCGTCGTGGGCATTCGCGTGGGCGACGCCTGGGGTAGCGGCGTAATCGTCAGCGAAGATGGGATTGTGATGACGGCCGGGCACGTCGTCGGCAAGCCCGGCCAAAAGGTCCGGTTTTTCTTTCCCGACGGCCGGATGGCCCATGGAATTACGCTCGGCGTGTTTGCGGCGAGCGACGCCGGCTTGATGAAAATTACGGACCCCGGCAAGTGGCCCCATGCGACGCTGGGCCAAAGCGAAGGGCTGAAACGAGGCACGTGGTGCGTGGCCATCGGACATCCGCTGGGTTACAAGGCGGGCCGGCCGCCGGTGGTTCGCATTGGCCGGATTTTGGAGCG
>CAZWNM010000299.1:0-4304 GCA_964635765.1 uncultured Planctomycetaceae bacterium
GGGACGAGCGGTCGTAGCGGTCATAAGAAATGCCAGGCAGCCGCGGACCGTCCGTGGGCGATCCTTGCGGCGGCGGCAACGGCGCCGAATCTTGCGGCGGCAGCGGCGCCGATTCGCGCGGCGCGGCGGCCAATTCCTGCGTCGGAACCGGCGCCGATTCCTGTGGCGCAACAGGCGGCAAAGGACGGATCGACTGCGGCGCGGCCGGCGCCGTCTCCGGCTGCAATATTCTTGCGGTCTGCGTTGTCGCCGTTTGCGGCGCGGCGGGCTGCGGCATCGCGGCCGGCGGTTGTTGCGCCGCCGCGGCTTGCGCCACAGCCGCTCGGCCGGTTGTCTTTTGCAAATAGCCGAGCCACAGTTGGGCGCGGGTCATCGAGGGGTCGGCCTGCAACGCCAAACTAAAATGCTGCATGGCCGCCTGCGTTTGGCCTCTTCGATTCAACAAGTAGCCGAGGTTGTAGTAGGCGACCGCTTCGCTATACACGCCCTTGAGTTGTTCGAACGCTTCCGGAAGCCGGCCTTGCTCGACCAGCACGATGGCGAGGTTGTTGTGATAGAGCGGATTTTTCGGATCAATTTGGATGGCGGCGTTCAACGAGGCCATGGCGTCGTCAAACCGCTTCTGCCGCGCATAGCACAGAGCCAAGTTGTTATGCACGGCGGCGCGGCGCGGATAAATCTCGACCGCCTTTCGGTAGTGCCGCAAGGCCTCGTCCATTTGCCCCATTTGCTCCTTGAGTTGGGCGTAGCCAAGGAGCGCCGGCAAGTAGTCGGGCTGCTCGTTGAGCGCCAACTTATATTGTTGCTCGGCGTCGGCCAACTGGTTCAACTCGACGTACCGACGCGCCACGGCGACGAATGTTTTCACGCCGGGCTTACTCTTGTTCTCCAGCGAAAGGGGATCGTCGGCCGACATCGTCACGGCGGACGATTTTGGCTTGGAACCGCCCAGACTGGCGAACTTCTGCTTGATGGAATCGGTCCACGAAGTGCCGTTGGCGGTCGTCGTTTGCTGTGCCAAAGCGGTGGAACATGGGCCGACGATGCCGGCGCTCAGCACGAGCATCGCTAGCGAGGTGGTCCAAAATTTCATTCGTTGCTTTGTCATGCGACACCTCCGACAGCCCGAAATCGCAATCGCGGCGTTTTTCCGCCGCAAGCGAAACCGATCGCGCTGGTGCGTAGCCCTGCCGCATCTGTAGGCGATCTTATTCTAGTGATCGACTTTGGCGGCAAGGATGCTGTAGACGATTTTTCCGTTTAGGTAAAATTTGCCGGAAATGCCGGATATGCGGCGAGGTGCAGGCGCCGCCGTGGTTTATCTATTCGCCGCACGCAGCCTATTTTCACGACTGCCGCACATAAACTTTGCCAATTTCCCATTCCGCAATTTTCACTGGTCCAGCTTCAGCGGCTCCGGCGGCGCAAACAAGCCGTCGTGCTGGGTTTGGGAAAGGCGGACGATCAGCAGCTTTTGCTCCAAGCTGCCGTTCGTCTCGGTGAAGAAATAGTGGCCCAAACTGCCGGGCCGATTCGGCAAACTGCTCAAAACCATCATCGTGCCGGGCCGCATGTCGACCGACAGCTTCAGGTCGTCGAAGCTTTCGCGCGGCCGGCCGGGCTCCAATTGAAGAACGCCGTTGACGGCGGTCCAACGCGGTCGCGGCTGGTCGTACTGCACCTCGGGCACAAGCTCCATGCGAACCCGGCCGTCGGGCTGCGGCAACGCCTTCGCCGCAAATACGCCCTGCGCCTGATTGTACGTATGGCCGGAAACTTGGCCCGACTTGTTCATCAGCACGGGCAGTTCGGGATAGACGTTCGAGGCGAGTATTTCGCTTCGTTGCGCGGCGCGAAGTTGCAAATGCCGGCAAACTACGCACGGCTCGATATCCGTGCCGTCGGCTTTGATTTCGCCCGTGTTGGCGTGCGAAACAGGCTTGTCGCTCAGGGCGAGCAGTTCGGCCAGTTTGGTCGGCATTTCGCCGTTAATCATCCCGACGCGGAATCCGTTTTTCCCGAGTCGTTCGCGCAATTCGAGCGGAAATTGCTGTTCGTCGATTTCACGCCACAGATCGTTGTTGACCGATGTGTCGCCGAATGGAAATCGGATGAAAAACAAATCCAATACGACGCCGTCGGACGGCAATTGGGCGGGCGAAAGCAGCGATTTGCCTTGTCGCATGGCCGTATGCATGCAGCCGGCCGATGCTAGCAATGCCAGCATCGCCAGGTGAAACCAGCTTCGGCGCACGACGCAACAACGTCCATTTTGTCGCCGAAAAAACGGCATAATGCGGCTTTCCACGCGGAAATGACGCTCACGCAACGTCGAACTTCCGGAATTCGAGCTTCTGAAATCAGGGCGGGTAGGGTATCCGGCGGACCGAGATCGGTCAAGGGAGATTTTGGGCCGTCACACCAGTCCCAAACGCTTCCGAATATACCATTCCACCGTCAGAAGGCCAACTATCGTCAGGAAAAACGTCCAGGTGTCCCAAAACGTCTTCTTCGTCTCCTGCTGGACTTCCAGGTCATGCGTGTTTTCGATCAGGCTTCGAATCAGTTCGGGCAACTGCTCGGGCGCCAACGAATGGCCGCCGGTCATCGTGGCCAAATTTTCCAGGGTTGCGGCGTCGGCCGAGGCGTTGTCGAGTTCCAAGTCCTGTTGAAAAACGAGGAAGCGTCCTCGGGCCGCGCCCAACGGCTGGCCTTTTTCGGTCGCCGTCACTTCAATTGCATAGTCGCCGGCTGCTTGCGTTTCAGCGAACGTGCCGGTCATCTGATTGCCTTGCCGCACCAGCGCCAGCGGCCGCCGCACGCCGGAAGGCGGCACGATTTCGGCCTTGAATTCCGCGTCGGCGATCGGGTCGCCGGTCGGCGCATTGGCACCGACGAAAAACTCCGCCCGCTGCGACGTTGCAATCCGCTGCTGCGACATTCGCACCCAGACGTTGCCCTCTTGCGCGGCGTCCTTTCGCGCGAGCCAAAGCACGATTTGCCGCCAAAAACGCTTGTGGGCCGCCACAAATTGCTTGTTGGCCGCTTCGTCGCCGAGCATCCACCATCGCCACGTCGAATCGGCGGCGAAGGCCAGCACGCGGCCGCTGCCATAATTGCCGGCCACCAACAGCGGCTTGTCCTCGCCGGCGTCGGCCAACACCATTGCGTCGGGCGCTAAATCGTGCAGCTTATTCGCTCCCTCCAGCGGCGGCAGCTTCGCCCACAACGCCGCGTTGTCCGCGGCATTGCCCGAAAGCGTCATGATAAAATGCCGTCGGCCAAGTTCCGTCGGCCGCATTTCCAACGGGCCGGGCCAATGCAATTCGGTCCGGGCCGGCTCGTTCGGCTGCTGCCGTTCGAGTCGATTCATGCCGACCGGCAACACGTCGGCCAGCGGCGAAGCGTCGTATCGGCCAGGCCCGAACGCATGAAACCCGCCGATCGCGATGAGGCCGGCCCCGCGGTTGACGCAGTCGGCCAGCCGCGCAAGTTCGTCGCCCTGAAACGCCGTGGCATCGACGTCGCCGAGGATATAGGCGTCGTATTTGCCCGGCTTGAATCGGTCGGCGAAATCGGCCGGCCGGCTTTGCGGCAGCAGCGGATCGAGCCGGACGCAATCGACGTTGATCTCCGGCGAGGAAGCCAGTGCGCGGCGGATGAATTTTTGCTCCACACGAAGCGCGCCTTCGATATACAGCACGTTCAGGCCGCCTTTCAACACGCGAATGAACGTGCTGAGTTCGTTGTTCGTCGTGACCAACTCGCCCGGCTGCTTGGCGACTTCGAGCGTGAGTTTATAATCGCCGGGCGTTTGCGGAGCGTAATTGAAATTGACCGGCAGCAATTGGCCGTCGGCGGTCGCCTTGATTTTCGTTTCTCCGACGACTTCCATGTTGCCCGGCGAAGTCTCGAACAACACGCGGACGGGAATATCGACGTTGACGTAGCCGTCGATGCGAATCTGGCCGCTGACGGCCAACTCGTTTTTGACGAACACCGTCGGGCTGACGATCAAATCCTTGACGGCCACGTCTTTCGCCTCGCCCAGGCCCTGCGATTGGCCGAACGGGAGCGTGAACAGCGGATAGCCGAGGTGTTTCAGGCGCGCGGCGACGATTTGCGGCGGCAGATCGTTCGGCGCGTATGCGCGTTGGGCACCGTCGCTCAGCAGCACCACGCCCAAGAGCCGTTTGCCCGCTTCATTGTCCAATATCTTCTTGAGCGACGCGCCGATGGCCGTTTGATTTCCGTCGGGCTTTTCCGGCAGTTCGATTTCGCCGCCGTCGATTTGGGCTTCATGC
>CAZWNM010000300.1:0-4289 GCA_964635765.1 uncultured Planctomycetaceae bacterium
CCCGACGCGCATGGTGCCGATCACAGGAACTTTGTTGTCGCCGACCCAGAATTCATCGAGCCCGATCGTGCTGAACGAATTGTTTTCGGGGGCATAATTCCAGCGGTATTCGTAGGTTTCATAGAATGTGCCTTCCATGACAATGCGAATCCGGCGGAAGTAGTCGCCGTCCTCGAGTTGGCCGACGCCGCCCGAGGCAACGCCTTGGTTGGCCGCTTGCGCGGTTGGATTGGCCGCCATGCCATTGGACTGGCCCCACCACACATTGTCCCACTGGGCCCATCCGCCCAAGTGCATGGTGAAGTCCTTATTGGGCGTCTCGAACATGATGCCCGCACCATTGAAGAACCTGGCCTTGATGCTGGTGTCGCTGCCGACCACGGTTTCCGAAGGAGCCGAACCGGCCGTGGTAGCGAGGGCCGCATTCGCGCCGACCGGATCTGCGTAGGCGGCCGTAGCCGCAGGCGGAGCTTGCTGGGCACCGGCCAACTGGGCCTGAAGTTGGCGAATTTCCCTATCTTGTTGTTCAAATCGCGCCTGAATTTCGTCCAGCGTTAGCGCATCGCCGCCTTGTTGGGCCGGCGTCGGTGCGACATATTGTCCGGTGGCCGCCGGCAGCGCTTGGATTTCCTGCGCCCAGACGGCAACACTCGTGCCCAAAAACGCAATGGTGGCCAACATCAGGGCCATCCTTTGGAAAATTCGAATACGCATCGCAACCCCCCCCGGGTAATGAATGTGGCTAGACCGCGTGCCCATCGCGCTGCCGTAATTTTCAGCATGTTCCTAACGACCGGCACACTCGGCACGGCAGGAATCCCTGGAATAAATCTCGGGTGTAAACCCTGTCGGATTGAGTTAGGGAACTGTTAGGGACCGTAACTAAGCACAAATTGAGCAACGACGCCTGGCACAGTCGGAATATCCGGCACAGCTTAACGACGTTTTTTTTCACCCGGGTTAAAGGCGAACGGCCGATGAACGTGGCCCCGTCGCTATTTTCCGCGTGCGATATATAATGGGACCTCATGTCAACGCCGCGCATTCTCATCGTCCGTCTGAGCGCCATCGGCGATACGATCCAAACCATGCCGGTCGCGTGTGCGCTTCGGGATCGGTTTCCGCAGGCTTTTTTGGCTTGGGCGGTCGAATCGCGGGCGGCGGCGCTTCTGCGAGGGCATCCGGCCATCGACGAACTCATCGAGCTGCCGCGAGGCTGGCTCAAATCGCCCGGCGGCGTGTGGCGGTTGCGGCGTCGATTGCGAGCCCTGCGGTTCGACGTGACCGTGGACGTGCAAAGCCTGACAAAATCGGCGCTCTTGGCCCAGCTCGCCGGCGCGCCGCGCCGCATCGGATTTGGCAACCCCGGCGGACGCGAATTGAGCCGGTGGTTCAACAACGAGCGCGTCGATCCGAAGGCCGCGCACGTGGTCGATTGCTATCTGGAACTTCTCCGGCCGCTTGGCATCGAGTCGCCGGCGGTTCGGTTCGACGTGCCGGAGCGCGAGGAAGATCGCGCAGCGGCCGATGCAATCGTTCGGCAGTTGGCGGTTGACGCCGGCTTTGCGATGGTGACGCCCGGGGCCGGCTGGCCATCGAAATTATGGCCCGCAGAGCGATATTCGGCGGTCGTCCGCCATTTGCAAGGCGCCTGGGGGCTTTCGACCGTCGTGGTTTGGGCTGGCGGTTCGGAACGGCTTTTGGCCGAGCAAATCGCGGCGTCGGCGCCGACGGCTTGCGTTGCGCCGCCGACAACGCTGCCGCAATTGGCATCGTTGGCGCGGCGTGCCCGGCTGTTTATCGGTTCCGACACCGGCCCGTTGCATCTGGCGGCGGCGGTCGATACGCCGTGCGTCGGACTTTATGGCCCCTGGCCGGCTTCGCGTCACGGTCCGTATGGTGCACGCAACATCGCGTTGCAGCAGATGATTTTCGAAGGTCCGACTCGGCGGCGGCGGACCGCGCCGCCCATCTATATGGAGAGCATTACGACGGAGATGGTTTGCGAGGCGTGCGACAGGATTTTGCGGGCGTCTGCGTGAATTGTTTGTGCGGGCGTTGCAAACCCCTCGAAAAGTGATAAACTTTGCGAGCCACGCCAACGTTTTTCTCTCCCAATTTCTTCCCTTGTTTTTATCGAGAAAGGTTATTGTGCCATGAACGCACGATTGGTTCGATCCTTGACATTTGCCATTTTCACGACGTTTGCCGCCGCGGCCGTCGCTCAAGAGACGAAGCCCGCCGCCAAGAAACTCGACGTCGCCACGACGCCGGCCTCACGGACCGACACGTGGTGGCAAGACCGGCACAATAGCATGAATGCCCGGGTGAAACAGGGCAATGTCGATCTGATTTTCGTCGGCGATTCGATCACGCACGGCTGGGAAGGCTCGGGCGCGGACGTTTGGAAAAAATACTACGGCGCCCGCAATGCTGTCAATCTCGGCATCGGCGGCGATCAGACATCGCACGTTCTTTGGCGGCTCGATCACGGCAACATCGACGGCATTTCGCCCAAGCTGGCCGTGGTGATGATCGGCACGAACAACGCCGGGCAGCAGCCGCCACAATCGCCCGAGCAAACCGCTCGCGGGGTTGAGGCCGTCGTTCGACGGTTGCAGAAAAAACTGCCGCAGACCAAGATTCTTCTGCTTGCCATTTTCCCGCGCGGCGCGGACAACAACGACACGATCCGAAAGACGAACACGGCGGCCAATGCGATCATTGCGAAGCTGGCGAACGGCCAGACCGTGTTTTATCTTGACATCGGTCCTCAATTTCTCGCGGCCGACGGTACGTTGAGCAAGACGATCATGCCCGACCTGCTTCATCCGAACGCGCAGGGCTATGAGATTTGGGCCAAGGCGATCGAGCCGACGGTGGCGAAGCTGATGGGCGAGAAATAGAGTCTCGCGAGATCGTGTGATATTTCGCGTGTCGAAAAACTTTAGTTCGCAGCGTAACAAAGCCCCGTCACGGATAGCAAAAGCATGGCGGGGGCTTTTTTTGCGCGTATCCCACCCCAAGATTTTTGTGTCTTTCCCTCACCCTTCTTTCTTCACCGCCGAACTCTCCGGCCGCAATCGGTCGAGTTGGTGCTACAACGCCGTGGGCGCATCGGCGGAGAATCTGAAATGGATGCGTCGGATCGACGAGCAATACCTGAAGACGCCGTTCTACGGCAGCCGGAAGATGGCCGACGTTTTGGGCATCGACCGCAAGCGTGCGCAACGCCTGATGCGGCGGTCACGGGCGACGCGATGTTTTGCCAACGCGGATTGTGCGAGCAAATCGTCGATAGCGGCGGCGATTATCTGTTCGTCGTCAAAGACAAATGCCAAGTCAAAAAGGGAGACGGCCCGCAACATTTAGCCGCATTAACGCGGCCATCACCCTCCTGCGGCGGGTCGGCCTGTTCGTCGTTCCGCCGTGCGGCCCCGGCCGGGTGTTTGGCGTACTCCACGCCTGCCAAACCCCCGCTGGCCCGCCGTCCCTAGCCAAAGGCAATTTAAAAAAGTTCCTCTGGCGTTCCGAACGTCATCGCCATACAATTTTGGACGTGGTGCGTTATATCCAGCCACAATGCGAGCCTATCTCTATGGTGAAAACAGCAATCCTCGCCAGAGGAGATTGTAAAGATGACCTCTGCTGTCCCTAAATCTGCAAGCCGCCTTGTCGCAGCGACTTATTTTTGGGTGGTGCCCCTCGTCGTCGGTGCCGCTTACGTTGCCATAACGAATGACTATGCTGTCAGCTCAGATAGGCACGGTTTTGAGCAGGGTATCCTCGGCCTTGAAATTGGAATCGAAATAGTTGCAGCAATATGCACTGTCAGCCTACTTGGATTTCTTCTGACGCAACTCGTTCTTCCTCGCATCTCCTCTACAATGTCGTCCCATTCTTACCTTCTGTCTGGGGTGGCAGGCATCACCGCTCTTGTGGGATTTCAAATAGTCGGCTGGCTTAGCCGCGAAATTGTTAGCACGTCAGACTTATTCTGGTTGGCGTTCTTCGTTGGTGGCCAAGTAGCTCTAGCATTTGTCATCAGCACGATCATCCTCTTGGGCGGATATTGGTTCGGTTTCATCGGGCGTTCGTGAATTGTGGCAATATGTGGGCGATAGCTATGATTCAACGTGGTGACTGCCTAGAGGGACGTCGAGGGCCGCAGACGCTCCTTGCCCAACGTGGCCCAGTTGCGAAGCCGGGCCAGTCTTGCCCCACTGGTTCGTGTTCCCGGCCGGGCTGTTGGCCGTTGTCGGCACCCTGCCGCTTGGGATTGCTGGCCC
>CAZWNM010000301.1:0-4281 GCA_964635765.1 uncultured Planctomycetaceae bacterium
GTTTGTCGCGCGGGCGATTGAAAAATATCAGTTGCTCATCATTCCCGGCAGCGCTTTCGGGGGTCACCACACGCACTTCCGCATTTCCTACGCGGTCGATAACGCGACGTTGGAACGCGGGATCGAGGCGCTGCGGAAATTGGCGAGGGAATAGGTTTACAATCCCCTCGCGGCCAGCCAGCGCTCGGCGTCGAGGGCGGCCATGCAACCGCTGCCGGCGGCGGTAACCGCTTGACGATAATAGTCGTCGGCCACGTCGCCGGCGGCGAAAACGCCTTCCACGCTCGTGGCGGTTCGGCCGGGCGTGGTCCAACGGAGGTATTTCTTCTCCGTGAGCGCGAGTTTGTCTTTCAGAAACGCCGTGTTGGGCGTGTGGCCGATCGCCAAAAAAACGCCGGCGACGGCCAACTGCCATTCCGGCTCGCCGACGGTGCTTTGCAGACGGACGCCGGTCACGCCGTCACGGTCATTGCCCAGCACTTCGGCCAGCGTGCGGTTCCAAACGATCTCGATTTTCGGATTGTCGGCCGCCCGCTGCACCATGAACTTCGAGGCGCGAAGCTCGGCGCGGCGATGGACCAGATAGACTTTTTCGGCCGACTTGGTCAAATAGTCGGCCTCTTCGACGGCCGAATCGCCGCCGCCGAACACCGCCAGCGGCTTGTTGCGGAAGCGTGGCAACGCGCCGTCGCAAACGGCGCACGCACTGACGCCGCGATTCTTGTATTTTTCTTCCGACGGCAGCCCGAGATAATTCGCCCGGGCGCCGGTGGCCACGATCACGGCTTGCGACTCGTAGGTGACGCCGTCGGACGCGGTCAGCTTGAAGGGGTGAGCGGAGAAATCGACATCGACGATGTCTTCGGTGATGATCCGCGTGCCGAAATTGATGGCCTGCTGACGGACAAGCTCCATGAGTTCCGGCCCGCTGACGCCTTCCTTGCGATGCGGGGCCATGTACTCGCGGCGCTGGCCGGCGATGGCGCCGTCGAGGTAGGCGGTCAAGTCGCCGGCGGGAAAGCCGGGATAATTTTCCACTTCGGTCGTCAGGGCCAACTGCCCGAGCGGCAAGGTGCTGGCCAGCCGGTTTTCCTCGCTGACGGCGCCCTCGAATACCAGCGGTTGCAACGACGCCCTGGCGGCATAAATCGCCGAGGTCCAAGCGGCGGGGCCGCTGCCGATGATGATGATTTTTTCTGGTTCCGACATGTTTTTTGACCTACCACGAGCATGGGCCGATAATAGTTTCGATGGGGGAAAACACAGTTTCTTTATTATAGGTTGCCGCAGAAGTTCGTCTATCGGGTCAAAGCGGCGAATTCCGATGGATTTGACGAACGCGAGGTAATTCGGTAAGCTACAACACCGCATGGACGCGGCGGCTAAACGACGCCGTCGTTTTTCTAATCCCCAATCCCCAATCCCCTTCATGCCCACTTACGCCGATAACGTCTGGCACGGTCACGTGACAATCGAAGAAAACGCGCCGATGGCACGCGACACGTATCGCGTCCGATTCGCGTGTCCGGAAATCGCGCGGCGCGTCTTGCCGGGCCAGTTTGTCATGCTGCGATTGGCCGGCTGCAACGATCCGCTGCTGGGTCGGGCGCTGGCGTTCTATGATGTGACGCCCGACGCCGGCGGACGGCCGACGTTCATCGAGCTGGCGTACCTGCTGGTCGGCAAGATGACGCATCGGCTGGCCGATTTGCAAGCCGGCATGAAACTGGATGCGTGGGGTCCGTTGGGCAACGGCTTTTCATTTTCGGCGGCGTCGGCGACGCCGGTCGAACATTTGATCATGGTCGCCGGCGGCATCGGGCAAACACCGTTTTTGACCCTCGCCCGAGAGCGGCTCGGCTTGCAAACGTACGGCGATCCGCCGCGTCAAACGTCGAAGGCCAAGCGAGTGACGCTTTGCTACGGCGTGCGGAGCAAGGATTTTTTCGCGGGGCTAGACGATTTTCGCCGCTCGGGCGTCGAAGTGCGTTTGAGCACGGACGACGGCACGGCGGGCGAACATGGCCTGGTGACGGCGCTCCTCGCGCCGGTCGTGAAACAATCGCCGTGGCCATGCGAAATCGTCAGTTGCGGCCCGGAGCCAATGTTGGCGGCGGTGCGCGCCGTTGCGCAAGAGTTGAACGTGCCGTGCCAAGTATCGCTGGAAAGCCCGATGGCGTGCGGCATTGGCATCTGCTTCAGTTGCGTGAAAAAGATACGCGACGCCAAGGGCCAATGGGATTATCGGCGCACGTGCGTCGAGGGGCCGGTTTTTAACGCGGCGGACGTGGAGTTCTGAAGACGTTATCAGTTGTCAGTTTTCAGTTATCAGTTTTCACGGGCCGAAGCAACCCAAAAAATCTGACAACCGATCACTGAAAACTGACAACTGATCACTGAAAACTATTTCCCCTTGAGCTTCTTCACCTTGGCCGACAAGCGAGCCTTGGTACGGGAAGCGGCGTTGGGATGAATAATTTTCTTGGCGGCGGCCTGATCGACTTTCTTGGCGGCCGCACGCAACTCGGCCTCGGCCTTCTCGGCGTCGCCGGCTTCGACGGCCTCCACCACTTTTTTGTATTGGGTGTGAAGCGATCGCTTCGCCGAACGGTTCGTCGCGCAGATGGCGATGCTCTGCCTCAAATGTTTCTTCGCGCTTTTTGTGTGTGGCATTGGTACTCGTATCTCGGGTTTTCTTGATAAATTACATTCGGAACCGGCGTTCAACCGCGGACACGCCCCCGCATCAGGCTAGACATGCCTGCTATCCAGGGAGGGTGTCCGACTCCGTTGCACTGGAACCATCCCGATTCTCGCGTAATTTCGTCACTTTGTCTAGTAGCTGCGGCACATCTTTATAAGTGAAATCCATGCTGGCCAACGTCGAAAGGTATTTTATCGCCCGATCGAAGTCGCCGAGGGCCGTCGCCAACTGGCCGGCGATGTAAAACACCTTCTTTTTATTCTCGGCATCCCGGTCCGGTATTTCCTGGATGGCCATTGCGTAATGGTCCATCGCCAGTTGATACTGCTCGATATAGCGGAAACATTCCCCTAGGGCGAACATACATAGCCCCTTGCGGCGTGGATCGTTTTTCGCCGCCTGCAATTCCCGAATCGCGTCGTTGTACCGCTTCGTTTTGATGTAGCGACAGCCAAGCTCGAATTTGAGGGCGAGATTGCCAGGGTATCGGGCGACTTGGCCTTCGTGGAAGGCCACGTCCTTCTCGAAATACTGGGCCTGGAGTTTTTTCTTCGCTTCGGAATCTTTCGTTTTCGATATCTTCTGGCGAAGATTTCGCAGTTGGCTATCTTCCCATTTTTCTCGAATGTTGATGTCGCCGTCGGAAAGCTCGAACGCCTGGGCGAACATGGTTTCGGCCTCGCCGAAGCGTTCGGCATTCACGTAAAATTGGGCCAATTCCAAATAGAGCGAAAGCTCCTTGGGGTTCTCTTGGATTTTCCGCAGCGTTTTCTGCTCGAAACTGAACTCTTCCTGCTGCCGCGACTTCGCCTTCGACCGGCGGGAATATTCGTCGTCCTCGTCGAATTTGCCGGTCGATCGGGCTTTTTGGACCGTCAACGCGGCAATCGATCGCGATGCCTCTTCATTGCCTGGCAACGCCTCTTCCACGCGGTGCCAAAACGTGATGGCCTGGTCGATCAAGCCGCGCTCGGTCATGGCGATGGCGTAAAGGCGATTCAACGAAGCGTCTTTCGGCGAGCCTTTCAAGGCCGACATGAGATAGCAAAGTTCGCAGCCGTGGTCGCCCGACTTGCCCGACGCCCTGGCCATCGCCACCAGTGCGGTCACGTCCCAGGGATTCACCGCCAGCACTTTCAGGCCGTGCCGAATCACGTCGTCCCACTGCTCTTGAGCCAGGGCTTTTTTCACCGCACTGCGGGCACCGCGCTCCTGGAATTGCGCCAACATGCTGATTTTCTTGGGATTGCCGTGCTTCTTCTGGAGATTTTCGAGATACGCCTGGACGTAGCCGGCGTTGCCGATATCGCCTTCCACGCATTGCGACAGCAAGCTGGCGGCGTAATCGAAATCACCGGGCTTCGTTGCGGCCGTCGCCTTGGCCTTGGCGACCTCGAAAACTTTTTCCAACCGTTTTCGTTTGAGATCTGGAATTGGCTCGCGAACCATCTTGCCTTCTCTCTGCTTTCGTGGGAGATATCGCCAAATCCCGACCGTCTTTTTGCCGGTTTTATGTGTGCCTTTTCCGCGTCTGCTTCTTCCGCCGCTTCCGCGCCCTATTTTTGTTCCTTCAGCGT
>CAZWNM010000302.1:0-4270 GCA_964635765.1 uncultured Planctomycetaceae bacterium
ATCCAGCGCGACGGCCTGACCTCCAGGCGGAATTGGCGGAAGCACCGGCATCCGGCTGTATCGCCGATATTCGGTGTACCTATCTTCCGCTGTCTTTTGGAGGAAAGGTGAAATGGGCGTAGGAACAAACCAGCCCAAGCATGGTCCGCTGGTTACGCTGCATCCCGTACCCGCGGCCAGTGATAGTAGACCCAAAACACCGATTATTGCGAAATTGGCCTTCTTAGACATTCGTATTTCCTCAACAGCTAGGGACCAAACCCGTGTTTGCATTACTTATCGTGTTAAGCTGGGCCGAACTTGCGGATTTTTTCGATTGTAGGGAAAAAATTAGGGACTAGGTGCTAGGGGCTAGAGGTAAAGAGGCGTAAGATAAATAAGATGCGGTAACCTTGATGCGGCATTGCAAGACCGCGAGCGGTTTCCTTTCCCTTGCCTCTAACAACAAAAAGCCCTCGCCGGAATCGTCCAGCAAGGGCTGTAATCGTCGATCGGAACCGCCAAAGCCAATCTTTAACGGTGCCAGCAGCTTGCTGGGGAATCTTTGAAGTCGAGATACCACCAGCCGCTATCCCATTGCAACGTCACCTTCCGCCATCCCATCGGCACTTGCGGATACGGATAGAACGGTCCGATGTACGGCCATGCGTGCGCCGCATACTGCTTGGGGTAGCAGACGGCGGCGTTGTTTGGGTAAGCCGCGTAACTTGGCCAAGCATAGTTTGGCATACAAGGCTGGTTGAAGTGGGCCGGCACGACGTTCGGCTGCTGTGTGCCCGCCGACATCGGCAACGGGGCGCCATTGGTGACCGGCACCTGTTGGGTCGATTGCGTCATCGCTACGCTCGCCGGATCGCGGGCTGCCATTCTTGCGGCAACCCTGGTCGGCTTCGGCGTCCCGTTGAGTTGCCGCGGCAGTTCGCGCGGTTCCTCGGTGGCAGCCGAGTCAAGCGAAGCGTAGACGGCCGCGACTTGGGTCTGCTTGGCTTCTGAATCGCCGCGATGGAACAGAGCGGCTTCAATCCGTTTGCCAAAAGTCGGCTGCTCCTGCGTGCTCGAAACCTGCATCACGTTCTGGTCGCGGAGCGGATTGCCGGCCGACTTGCTCTCGACGGCTGTTGCGGCATCGGAGGGAGCAATGGCCAAGCTGGAGACGTCGATCTGATCGACACTGGCGGTTTGGAATACCAATTCCTCGGCAATCTTCAATTGCTCTTGGTTGGCGACACGGCCGCGGAGCCAAGCCTTGCCATCCTGGTATTTTACTCCGATCTTGTAGTCGCTCATTTGACCGCTATTGCGGAACCGATTGGCAATTTGCTCGGCAACCTCCTGATTGCCGGCCATTGCCAGCGTGGGCATAACCGCAGCAACTGCGGAAATCACGAAACCTACTAAAAAGCGTCGCATTTTCTCCCTCCTCTGTGGCTGCATCCCAGAGTACCCCCCCTGGGGAAGTCGATAATTGGTTGGGTCAATCTGACAACGAAAAACGCTGCCTGCCTTATAGGTTTCGGTTGCCGGTTGTTCCGAACGGAAGATTTTTTTCGATTTTGCTGATAAGAACGGTCTTAGCGGCACGTTTTCCAACAAACTGGGAAGTCTGGATGAAAAACTCCGGCGCGCCGCCAATTCACGCCCGCCGTGGAAGTTTTTTTGGCCCGTATTTTACACCCTGGTACGCCACTGATTGGAACTGGCAACACTTGGGGAAAATGGCGACATTTTTGTGCCATGCGACAATGTTGCAAAAACATGTCCAGGGCATGGGACGTTGGAAAGGCACGCCGACGGCAAGCATGGGCGTGGCACGCAGCTTGTTTCCAAGCAATGCCACGTCGCGTCGGCTAGCAGATTTGCTGGAGGCTCGCCTTAGATTACCACGTTGCCGATTCGCTTCCGCCGTGGAAGTTGTAGACGACCGTCAGCACCATGAACGCCAGGGTGGCAGAACACACCATCCAGTAGTCGGGTCCAATAGCCAACGAGGCGGGCGTGGCTAGGCCCATCAGTAGCATGACCAGGAGAAAAAATCGCTGTCCGAGGATTTCACGTGGAGTGCCCTCGCAAAGCCGGGCGGCGCAGGCGCTGACAATGCCCAAGATTTGCATGCCCACGAACAGGCCAATTACGACAATGGATTCGAATCCGTGCATTTTCGTCAAGATTCCTTTGCTTTGACGCCGCCATGATACGCGCTAATGGCATTATCGGGAAGAGCGAAATTTGCACTCCGCTGTTGCCGAGGGGAGTGGTCTATTTCGATGCAATCGAAAAGGTTGCACAAAACGGCATTTTTTGCCGCGCGGCCGCAACTGCAATGGGGGGGATGGGATTTTTTCGCAGCCGCCGACTGCTTCCGCCGTCTGGGGCGTAGCCTTGCGGGGGATTCCCTCCCCGGTGTGTCTCCGCAATTTTGCGGGCACAAAAGGTTTGCCGGAGTCATTTTTGGCAAAACCGCCAGGAGCGTGATGTAATGAACTGGTTCCGCGACCTTGAAACTTCCCAAAAAGCGTTATTGGGCGTTTTGACGATTGCCGCCGTGACGATTGCCGTCGGCTGCGTCGGCCTCCATGAAATGCGACGGATCGACAACTTTTTTTCCATCCTCCTCAATCGCGACTTCTCAGAAACGGCGGCCGCGGAGGACGCAAGCGTCGAACTTGACGCCGCTAAAAAGGTCGTTGCGATCTGGATGGCCGTCGGCGTTGTTCTCGCCGTCGGTTTCGGCGCCATGATCGCGCGTGCCATCGGCCGGGAAATTCAATCGCTCAAAGCCGAGATCACTCGGCTCGTCGCGGCCGCGGTCGCCGGAGAGATTCAAACTCGCGGCAATCTCGACGCCGTCAGCCGAGAGTTTCAGCCGATGATCCAGGGAATGAATCGGAGCCTCGAGAGTTTTCAGGAGCCGATGCGCGAGATCGGGGCGGTATTGAAAAACATGGCGGCCAAGGATTTTTCGAAGTCCGTAGTCACCGAGTATCCCGGCGCTTACGGCGAATTGCGCGATAACGTCAACGGCGTTGTCAAAAATATGCGTAATGCCATCGAGCATATACGCGACAGCGCCGCCGCATTCGCGGGCGAAGCCCGAAATATCGCGGTCGGCTCGCAGGCATTGGCGGGCGGCAACGACACCCAAAGCGCCAGCGTCGTGGAAATCACTTCCTGTATCGAGGAGTTGATACAATCGGTGGGCCATGTGAAGGAAAGCGCGACGCAAGCGACCGACATCGCCAATCAGGCGAATCGACTGGCCGAGGAAAGCGACGAGGCGGTTGCCCGCTCGGTGACCGCCATGGGATTGATCCGCGCCAGTTCGCAGCAAATCAGCGACATTATTCAAGTGATTTCCGACATCGCAAGCCAAACCAACTTGTTGGCCTTGAACGCCGCCATCGAGGCCGCCCGGGCCGGCGAACACGGCATGGGTTTCGCCGTCGTGGCCGACGAGGTGCGGAAGCTCGCCGAACGCACCAACACGGCCGCCCATGAAATCTACATCCTCATCAAGGAAGCTCGCGAAAGGGTCGAGGAAGGTTCCGATTTGAGCGATCGGGCCGGAAAATCGCTGAAACAGATTATCAAGTCGGCCGAAGACGCCGCGAAGCGGATCGCGGACATTGCAACCACCGCCACCGAACAAGCGATCACGGCTTCCGAGGTTTCGAGGGCCATTGAAAACGTGTCGCAGACCATCGAGCAATCGGCCACCAGCAGCGAGGAAATTTGCGCGACCGGCATCAAATTGGACGTTCAGGCCAATGCACTGCGGCGGCTGGTCGAGGAGTTTTCGATCGGGGCTAAAGAGGGATTAGGGATTAGGGACTGAAAAACGCCGTGCGGTTTCGCATGACAATTTGAGAATCTCTACATCTCCCGTGGCTACTGCATTTCGCCAAACCACCCCATTCTCGCCATCTAATCCCCAATCCCCAATCCCCAATCCCCAATCCCTCGCTTGACACGTCTTCCAGAACTCGCTATCATCTCGCCCTCGCATCGAAAAACCTACCAGGGACAAGGATGTCCCGACTAATGCCACGGAGGGTATCGTCTTGAACGGCCACCGCAGTGTGCTTGTCGTCGATCGCTCGGAAGAAACTCGGGACGTGTTGCAAACCGTGTTGGAACGTCATGGAGTGCGCACCTTGACGGCCGACCACGCGGCGACCGGGGCCGAACTCGTCCGGCGCCATCACCCCGATCTTGTCGTCTTGGACCTGGAAATCGAAGATTTGACGGCTGAAGATTTCTTGAAATCTCCGCC
>CAZWNM010000303.1:0-4235 GCA_964635765.1 uncultured Planctomycetaceae bacterium
TGCCGAAAAGCTCGACCTTGGCCACGCCCGACGTTCCGGCCGGACGCACGTCATATTCCAGGTCGAACGTCGGCTCGCGGACCATGCGCGGCCGTTCGCCCGGCGGCATTCCGGGCAACGTCGGACCATCGCTGGTCGGCCCGCTCGGCGGCAGATACTTACTCGCCACCGCCGGACTAATGCTTACCGCCACCGAGTTTTTCGGCACGGCCGACGCTGGCGATTCGTCCGGCCGTGGATTCTGACGCGGCGGCGCCGAACGTGCCGCCAATTGTTGCGGCGATTGGCCCGGCTGATTGGGTTTCGACGCCGGCGATTTCGTATCGACCATCACGCGCAGGCCCGGCCCGGCGATGGTTCGCGGCCGCAACTGGCCCGACCGGTCGGCCGTGCGAATGGCGAACCAATATTCGCCGTCGCCGCTGGTGCGAACGGTGAATCGCTTTTGGGTCGTCGGCACTTTAGCGTACAGCCGCCAATGCTCGCCGCGATCGACCGAAACGTACAACTGCGCCTCGACCGGCTGCCACGCCTGATCGCGCGACGGCTCGATGTGGAACGGAATGGCGAATATCGGCTGACGGGCGACAACCAATCCTGCCGCCGGCCGTGCCGCCGTTGGCTGGGCGGATTGCGCCGCCAGACTTTCGCCCAGTTGCAGCACGATTGCCATTGCAATCAGTCCACGGATAAGCGATTGCACCCACACGGCCGTTTTTCTCCCGAATTAGGCGAACGATCAGGCGATTTTTGCCACGCCCTTCGACAACGCCGCCTCATCGTATCGGCTGTATCGGTAGAATGGCTTGAGTGTGCCGGCTAGGATTATCGCTGATGCGGCGAGATGCGCAGAATACGCAAGACCAGGTGTTTGTTTTGCGAATTAATAGCCTCCGGCTATTGGGCTGTTCGATTATGAGGCTGCTTGGCTATGGAGCGATATCAAGACTCACTCATCGTCCAAACTCACTTTTTCGCCGCCGTCGATGGTCAACAGGGCTTTGATCTTTTCGGGAGGCACGGAATCGGGCACATAATGGACCGATGCGTCGCCCATCGCCACATTGACGCCGCCGGGGTGATGACTGCCGATGCCGGGCTTTTTGGGGCCATTGATTTTGAAGTCGATCTTGTTAAACTTCAAATCTTTCGGCTCGGCCCAGTTGACGCCGGAATCGGCCACCTCGACGATCATAATAGTATTCGAGAGTCCGTCGGTGATTTCGCTGAACTTTCTCCCGTGCGGCCCGTCGGAAATCGTGTGCGGCCCGACAACCATCATGTAGTCGGTCATGCAATCGCTGGCTGGATGGTTCGCTGTGAGACATTGGAATACACCTATCGCTGTTTCCGATATTTTGCGATTGTTGGGGCTATCCCACGGCTCGTCGAGACGGTAGTCCCCGTAGCGTGGATCGGCCGATAGGTACGGCAGCAGCAACACGCGCCAACTGTAAAGCGGCTTACCGTTCTTATCGGCGACGTAAGCGGGTGGAAAGCAATTGTTGGCCTGTGCGTAATTGTGCATGGCCACCCCGATTTGCTTTAGGTTGTTGGAGCATTGGATTCTTCTTGCCGCCTCGCGTGCCGCTTGCACCGCCGGCAGCAGCAGGGCCGCCAAAATGCCGCCGCAAAACAGCACGACCACCACGACGGCCAAAATGCTGAAAACGACGATTAGCGTACTCGATGACCGAGGCGGGGCGACAAATCCGCCGCCGACCGGCGGAATGGTGATGGTTTGGCCGCACTTGGCGCATGGGCCAGTTTGGCCCCCGTACATATCGGCCACGTCGGTCGTCGTTCCGCAATGAGGACACGTAAAGTGAATGGGCATGAGGAGTGTTCCTTTCGTTTTTTCCCAAGTGAACCGTGAGAGCAAAGGTTCTCTTCAATTCGCAACGCTAGTCATCGTCAGGCCAATCGGGGATTTTGTCGCCGCTGTCGGCCGTCAACAAAGCCTTGAGCTGTTCTGGAGTCGTTGAATTGGTAAGGAAGCAAATGTGTCCATCACAAAACGTCACATTGCAGCCGCTAGGGTGATGACTGCCGATGCAAAGACTTTGCGAATCATTTTTGATCTTAAAATCGAGTTGGTCGAATTGCAGATCTTTCGGCTCGGCCCAATTGACACCGGAATTGGCAACTTCAACCAGCATAATAGTGTGCGAGACGCCGTCGGTGATTTGCGAGAGTTTTTTCCCGTGAGCTCCGTCGGTAATGGTATGTGGCCCGACGACCATCATGTAGTCGGTCGTGCAATCGTCGGCCGCATGGCGCGCGCTGGGACATTGGAATAGACGTATCACGGTTTGCGACACCTTGCGATTGTTGGGACTATCCCACGGCTCGTCAAAACGATATGCATTATAAAGGTCTGAACGCTCCAAGTCTGGCAACAGCAACACGCGCCAGCTATGCATCGGCTTGCCATTTTTGTCGGGAATGTAAGCGGGCGGGAATGCGCCATATCGCGTCTGGTAATTGACCATCGCCAAACTGATGTTTGCGAGATTATTGGCACAGTGAATTCTTCTGGCTGCCTCGCGTGCCGCTTGCACCGCCGGCAGCAGCAGGGCTAGCATAGGACCGCCGCACAAAAGCACCATGAGTGCTAGGACACTTGGAATGATGACAGAAAGGCGCATCTCCCTTACAGACCAAGGTAGGCCAGCCGCTCTGCCGCCGACCGGCGGAACCGTGATGGTTTGGCCACACTTGGCGCATGGCCCGGTTTGGCCCGCGACCATGTCGGCCACGTCGGTTGTCGTTCCGCAATGAGGACACGTGAAGTGAATGGGCATTTACCAAACCTCCCGCCCGACGGGCTGGCCCCAGTCGGTTTCTTTCGGCTTATAATTTTTTGGAATGCGAGCGACGAGTTTTTGGAGGCTGATTTTACAGCGCGTCGGCGTGACGGGCGAGATAAGGATGACGCCGTCTCGAACCGCAACATCCACGTCGCTTCCGACTGCGACGCCCACATCTTTCAGAATTTGCCTGCTTAACCGCAATCCTTGGCTATTGCCCCAGCGTTGCACTTTGGTAACCATCGTTCATCTCCGAAGGATATACAATGTATCGCCTGCCGTCACAATAAAGTCAAGAGGCGGTTTCTTGCGAAGCCGCAAGCGGTTAAATGGCGTATCTCCCAGTCTCCTCGTCTCCCAGTCTCCCAGTCTTGCTTCCCTCGCCCCTCATCACGCCCGCCTTGTTCGCCTGCCAGAGCCGGCCGGTCTCGACATCGAGGGCCGTCAGCCAGCCGTCACCGTATGCGCAAGTGTCGATGCACTTCAAATAGCCGAGATCGAAAACCTCGCCGGTCTTTTGCGAGGCATGGCCGACAATCGCTTTTTTGCCGGAGTAATGCGGGCCGGGCTGACGCGTCTTGATCGAATCCCAAAGAAGTGTCTCCGGCGACTGCGCGGCCAGCGGCAATTCCGCCCGATAGCTGCCGTGCATGTAAATGAAACGGTCCGACTCGTAAAACAAGCGGCAACCGCGCAGGAAATCGATGTGCGCGGCCGGCACGTCTTCCAGCCGGATCGTGCCGTACGATTCGAGCGTCGCATTGCCGCCGAACAGGAGCCAGTCGATGTACAAATCGTCGCGGCCGTCGTGGACCTTGAGCATCATGTCGTCGTGGTTGCCCAACAGCGGGATCAGGCGGCACTGCCGGCCAAGCTCGATCAGCCGTTCGAGCGTGCCGCGGCAATTCGGGCCGCGATCGACGTAATCGCCGAGCGTAATGATCGTATCGTCCGGCTGCGGGCCGACGGCCGCCAACAGGGTTTCCAACGCGGCCAGACAGCCGTGGATGTCGCCGATGGCAATGGTGCGGGACGGGGATGCCATGAAGTTTTTTCTTGGGGTGCAATGGGGATTCTTTGACACCGAAAAATCCATTATAATATGTTGCGTGCCGTTACATAATATCCCCGATGTCGCTAGCTCGATATGCTACGCCGCATTTTTTGCCTTGGATTCTTGATTTTCGTCCGCATGGCCGCCTTTACGGGCCGGTTGTTGGGGCAGGAACTCGGCGGCGCCAATCCCAACGTGCCGCTGCCCACCTTCGGCGGAAAACAGTTTTGGGCCGACGAGCTTTTCTTTCATCAGTGGCGAATTCAGCGATACGTGCTTACCAAACATTGCCGCCTGTTGGATGAAAAAAACGTGCGGTGGGCCTGGGGCACGTATGAGGAATGCAACGCCGCGTTGGAAAAAATCAAACG
>CAZWNM010000304.1:0-4223 GCA_964635765.1 uncultured Planctomycetaceae bacterium
ACGAAAAGCGCCGCTAGGCCGCGCTGCTTTTCCGATGCCACGATGCCGAAAGCGGCCAGAGAAAGAAGAAGCATCGCGGGCACGTCGGGCCGCACCTCGATGGTTTTCGAGAAGAACACCGTGGTGCAACACAGCAACGCCGGCGCGGCCATTGCGGCCGTTTTGCCGGACGTGCGATACGCCACGCCGGCGGTCGCCGCAAGCGCGGCCATTCCAAAGAGCCACATCAGCAACCGACTCCACGCGAGGGCCGGCAATTCGGCGCCGGTGACGCGCAGAATCGGCTGAAGCAAATAATACAACGCCGGCGGGTGATGTTCGAAAAAATCTCGATACGGCACGTCGCCCCAGGAAATGGCGCAGGCCGCGTGGAGGTGTTCCAATTCGTCGGGGTCGATGCCTCGAATTTGCGTCTGCATGAGCAACGCCGCGCCGACGGCCACCGGGACGAGGAGAAGCATGGTTTTCATCGGGCGGCTAAAACTCCAGTTTTCGGAAGTTGCGAATGCCCAGCCGCAAGGGGATCAGCGTGGCGGCGACGCCCAGCACGACGGAGGCGGCCAGGCCGACCAGCCACCACGTCAACAGCCAGGCGTGCAACTTCGATTGTGTCGCCATTTCTTGCACCGCGACGTTATACTCGGCGGCGATCAGGAAATGGGCGGGCAACGCCGTAAGCAACACCACGGTCAAAATAAGCAACGTGCTAGTCACCAGCGTAAGCGTTCCGCCGAAGCTGGCGGCGATGCGCGACGGCGAATCCTCGCGCAAACTCGGCAGCCACGCGCCGAATCCCACGGCAATGCCGGCCAGACTCATACAAAGCGTCAAACACGTCACTTGATGGCTGACCATGATGAGCCACGGCACGCGAAGCATGGCGTCGCTCAGCAACACCAGGATTCCGCAAGGGATCAACGCGCTGACGGCGGCGAACCAAAACTTTCCCCAAAGAATGGTTTCCCGCGGCGTGCCGAGTTGTCCGAGAATCCAAAAACGTCGGCCTTCGAGGCTAACTAACGGGAAAATGAATCGCGTGGTAAACGTCGATAGCAGCAAGCCGACGACCGCAAGATTCAGAAAACTGATCATATACACCCATTCTCGGGAACTGACGCCGTAGGTGAAGGGACGAATGTTGACGAAATACAGCAAAAGGAAAGCGACGAAAATCAAGAGTTGCGACCATTGTTGCGGGTCGCGGCGAAACAGTCGAACGTCCTTGATCGTCATTAGGCGAATCGTCGTCGGAAGCGGGCTCAGCAGGCGGGAGAGCGCTTGGTCGAATTGGCCGGATTTCGGACGTTTGCGGCGCGGCGTTTGATTGTACCGAGCATCATACGCCGTGCGATAGACGGCTTCGGCCACCCAAACCGCCGCCAGCCGGAAAAACAAAGCGTTGGAAATCAAAAGCGCCAAGAACAGCAGGCTTTCCGTCCAGGCGCCGCCGGCCGCATCGAGCAATCCGTTGCTAAGCCACCAACTCGGCAGCAATCGCTGGTCCAAAATGCGCAACCGGCCGAGCACCTCCTGGAGCCAACCGGGAGTCAGCAGATCTTGCTGCGGTCCCACAATTGCCCCCCAAGCCGCCCATACGACAACGCCGGCCAGCAATAGGCCGCAACTGGAAAGCACGATCCTCAAGTGATTGGGGAAGAAACGAACGACCAGAAGGCATGCGATGGCGCCGAGGGCGACGGGGATGTAAACGAAGGCGACGAAAAAACCCGGCAACATCGCGTAAAAATACCACGGCGCCCCGGCGACGACTCCGTAGGCCAAAAGGATCGGGCTGCCCAGGAACAGAAACCCCCAACTGGTCATGATGACCGCTTCGTGAAATTCGTGCAGAAACACGCGGCCCGTTCTGGCGGGAATCGTCAGCAAGAACGCGATTTCGCGCGTGCGGAACAGCGAGCTATAAAGAATCACGCCCGCCGAAAACACCAACAGCGGCATGAGGGCCAAAAAAAACATCGTGAACGCGCTGCCCACCGTCGTGGCGAAGGTGTCGGAATGAACCAACGCCGACTGCAAAGACACAAACCCGTTCTTGAACATCCAAAACGTTCCGCCACCGAGCAGGCTCGTCAACAGCGCGATGAGCGTCGCCCGAAATCGAGATCGGGCGAACATCTGGCGAACACGGGCGGCAAACATGCGGCGCCGCATGCGTTCAAACGCGCGGGTTTCACGCGCCGGCGGCAGAAAATCGCGAGTGGGCGGCATGAACTAGTGGTCAGTGGTTAGTGGTCAGTGGTCAGCGCAAAATAGCAAGCGGCTGTTTTTCCAATCTCCAATCCCTAATCCCAGCACCCTACGCCCCGTCACCGATCTCCCGCCCCCCGTTTCCATTGCTGCCGCTGATCAATTCCAAAAAAAGCGGCTCAAGCGAGGCGTGGCGCGAGGCCAATGCGTCCTGTAATTCGCCGAGGGTACCCAGAAAATGGAGTTGGCCATGATCCATGATCCCGATGCGATCGGCGATTTCTTCGGCGACCGCCAATGTGTGCGTGGACATGAACACGGTCGTTCCGGCCGACGCCCGCTGGCGCAAACGGTCTTTTACTTCGCGCACGCTTTTCGGATCGAGTCCGATCATCGGCTCGTCGATGACCAAGACCGGCGGATCATGCAACATGGCCGTGGCGAAAACAACCCGCTGCTTCATGCCGTGGGAATAGGTTTCCATTAGGTCGTCGATGAAATCGTCGAGGGCGAAATACTGGCATTCGCGGTCGATGCGAATGGCGATATCCGACCGGGTCAGCCCGCGCATTTCGCCGACGAATTCGAGCAATTCGCGACCCGTGAGCTTGTCGTAAAGGAACGGTTCTTCAGGCACGTAGCCGATCGACTTGGCGGCGAACCGCAGATCGGCGACGACATCGTGGCCGCAAACGCGCACCGTTCCTTCCATCGGACGCAGAAGTCCGGCGAGCATTTTGATGGTTGTGGTTTTTCCGGCGCCGTTCGGTCCGAGCAAGGCGAACAATTCGCCGGGCGGAACCGTCAGCGTCAGTTTATCGACGGCGACCTTGCTGGCATAGCGGCGCGTCACGCGGTCGAACTCTATCATGGCAAGTGCAACCCGCTTTCCAAATTCCACCAGTGCCGGCCCGCGCGGGCCACCAATTTCGCCGCCTTGTTGTCGGGCAGCCGGACGAACGTAAACGTCCTATCGAATAACGAGACTTGTTGTTGCAATACGGCGCCGTCGCGGCGCACCCACAATTTTCCCTTCGGCGTTTGTTCGGCGACGTTTCCGGCGTCGACGCGATAGACCACCACCCAGACGTTTTCCATCCTCCCGTTCCAAACGATCGGCTCCATGCCTTCGACCGTGGCACGAATGATCTCCAAGAGATTGGTCGTCGGCCGCAAGGGGCTGAACTCCGGCACGGTCCACGTTTGATCGACATGCAAGCCCGGCAGTTGCGTCTGCGGCGACAACGCATCCGATAACAGAGCGTTCGGGGGCAGCGGAATCTCGCGGGTAAACGAAATCGCATTCGTGCGAACCATCACTTCCAATTGTCGTCCCTCGACGTTTCCAGTAATGGACACGGTCTCGTTCAGCGGGTCCAGCCGCATCGACGAATGAAAGCGGTCTAATCGCCCAAACGCATCGATGAACAACTCGCTCCCGGCGTCCATCTTCAACGTTTGGACGGGCTTGTTGAGCCAATGAGAAAACGTTCGGCACCAGCCCGGCATCACCTCATCGAGCGGCATCGCATCAAAATGAACTCGGCCGTAAATTTCCGTCAGGCCGGTCGGCTGCAACTTCGTGTCGGTCAGCGACCAACCGACCGGTTTATCGCCCAGCATCACCGTCCAGCCCACTGGGGGAAGAGGATTTTGCGCCTCCGCGATTTTGAGATAGTTCGGCGGATCGCCGACCAACAATGGAGGCAATACCTTCTTCACCACCAGCCAACCTGTTGTGGTCAACCAGAGAACGATTACAGCCGTACTAAACCAACGACCATGCATAGGATCGACTCACAGTGTTGCCACTATAATTTTACCATAAACGGCGAAAATTGGAATCTTCCCATCTTGCCTAATTTTTCAAATGAACTAAGTTTCGGAAAAAATCGGTGTTGCGGCAAACCGGCATTCCGAGGATGATACCAACCGATGCTTGGTGCGAGGCATTCCGAAGGGACACTGGATGGTTTGACGCAAACTGCGGCCCGTTACTTCGAGGGTACACGATT
>CAZWNM010000305.1:0-4217 GCA_964635765.1 uncultured Planctomycetaceae bacterium
CCGGCCGTTCCTCTGGCTCTTCGGCGGAGAGTTCGACCGCAAAAAGCTCGATGAAGACGTTGAGAAGTTGACGGACTTTTATCGCCGTTTCGGCTTTTTCCGGGCCCGCGTCGGCCGCGACGTCGTTTTCAACGACAAAGGCAATTGGGCGACCATTGCGTTCGTCGTCGACGAAGGCATCCGCTATAAAGTTCGCAACGTGTCGGTCGTGAACAATCGAAAATACTGCACCGAGCAACTGACGAAAGACATCAAGCTCACAAATGGCGAGTTTTTCAATCGGGACAGCATGAAGATCGACGTGCGATCGATGCAGGACATGTACGGAGGGGTCGGCTACGTGTTTGCCGCCGTCAAGCCCGACATGCTGTTCCTCGAAGAGCCGGGCCAACTCGATCTCGTCTACAACATCAGCGAAGGCGGCCGCTATCGCTACGGAAAGATCAATATCGCCATCAAGGGCGACTATTCGCACACGCAAGAGAACACGGTCCGCAACCGGCTTTTCTTCAAACCGGGCGACATCGTCGATGTGCGCGACATCCGCGCTTCGGAAGCCGCGTTGAAGCGGTGCGGCATCTTCGAGACGAATATGGCGGAAGGAACCGCGCCGAAGATCGTCCTGACTCCCCCGGGCCAAGATTACGACGAACCGGAACGCAAGGACAAACGCCAACTGGCCAGAGGCGGCCCGGGCGGCGACGGCACGAGCGGCGGCCCGATGTTCCGCGGCCAAAGCCCCGACGACCCGCCGTCGCGCGACCGCGTGGTCAATGTTACCATCGATTGCGGCCGCTATATCGGCCCGACGACCGGCGATGAGAACGCCGCGGCGCGGCAGCCCGACGCAACGCAAGCCACCCAAGTTCGACCAACGCCCTGCGCCGCGGCAAACGTTCCGCAAGCAAACCAAACGTTCATGCCGCGGCAGAATGACCGGCAGGATGAATCGGCGAACATCTTTGAACTGGCCAGGCAACACCAAGCCGCCATCGCCCGGCAACGACAGCCAGACGGCGAACGATTGCCTCGCACCGGCGTGTTGCTGACGCAATACACATCGTCGCCTGGCAGCGTCAATCCGGCCGCTCAATCCTTGGATTGGACTTCCGGCGCCGCGAGCAATTCCGCCCCGGCCCCGGCGGTCTCGGCCCCGGCGTCAAACGCGGCGTCCTATCCGCCTTATAATCCTCCGTACAATCCGCCACCGCCCCAAAACACTCCGCAACCGCAAAGGGCGGCCTTCGTTCCGGCGGGCGCCACGGCACCGCAAGCCGTCCCGGCGGCTGCCGCGCCGGCCTACGGCCAATCGATGCCCGATTATTCGCGGGCCGCCTCCAACGACCCCTCCCGCCAGCCTCCGCCGATTGACGAAAACAATGATATCTTCACGACGCACGAGGCGCAGGGAAGCGATCCTACCGACCAGATTCAGAGCATCATCAACACGCACGAGGCGATGACCGGACGAATCATGTTCGGTGTGGGCGTCAACTCCGACGCCGGCTTGGTCGGCTCCGTCGTCTTGGACGAACAGAACTTCAACTGGACCCGCCTGCCCAGCAGTTGGGAAGACATCAGCGACGCCACGGCTTGGCGCGGCGCCGGCCAGAAATTCCGCCTCGAAGCCGCGCCGGGCGTGCAGGTATCGCGGTACTCGGTCACGTTCCAAGAGCCCTATGCGTTTGGCAGCAACGTCAGCCTCGGCTTGAACGGCTATTATTACAACCGAGTCTACAACGAGTATGAAGAGTATCGAGAAGGCGGCCGCATCGCGCTTGGCTACCAGTTTACTCCGGCTCTTTCGGGCAGCATTGCCTATCGCGGCGCCAATGTTTACTGCACGAACGCCATCGACCTTTCCATTCCCAGCTTGGCTGAAGTCAATAATCGCAACTTTGCCTTGGACGGGTTCTCGGTGACCTTGACCAACGACCGCCGCGACAATGCCTTCCTGGCCACCGAAGGTTATTTGCTCGAGGCGTCGTTCGAGGAAGTGATCGGTTCGTTTACGTATCCGCGCGCCGAACTCGACATGCGAAAATACTTCCGGTTGGGCAGCCGGCCCGACGGCTCCGGGCGCCAAGTGTTGACGCTGTCGAGCCACGTCGGCATCACGGGCGACAACACGCCGATTTACGATCGATTCTACGCCGGCGGCTTTTCCAGCCTGCGCGGTTTCGCCTTCCGCGGCGCCGATCCGAGCGTGTATAGCGTCAGCACCGGCACGATGTGCTATCTCGGCGGCGATTTCGAGTTCCTCGCCTCGGCCGAATATATGTTCCCTGTGACCGCCGACGACATGATCCGCGGCGTGGTCTTCTGCGACACCGGCACGGTCGAACAGTCGGTCAACCAGTGGCACGACAAGTACCGCGTAGCGCCCGGCTTCGGGTTGCGGATTTGCGTGCCGGCGATGGGTCCGGCCCCGATCGCCTTGGACTTCGCCTTCCCAATCGCCTGGAACCCCGGCGACCAGGGCCAGTTGTTCAGCTTCTTCGTCGGATTCGGCCGATAAGCTGGTGGGCAGTGGCTAGTGGTCAGTGGATAGTGTGCCACTGGCTCCGCCAGTGCTTTCTCTCCTCTCTCCAAGCCTCCTCGTCTGCCAGTCTCCGCCCCCATTGCGTTTCTCGCAAAATCGGCAATAATACGGGGTTTACCCAACCTTCACGAATATCGAGGGAGCGGATGCCATGAACGAAAAAATACGCGAGTATCGGGGACTTACCTTCGACGACGTCCTGCTCGAACCGCGTTACAGCGAAATCGTCCCGGCCGATTGCGACATCTCTTCGCGGCTTACCGCCCGCATCCGCCTCAATATCCCGTTCATCAGCTCGCCGATGGATACGGTGACGGAGAGCGAAATGGCCATTGCACTGGCCCGCGAGGGGGGAATCGGGTTCATCCACAAGAATATGTCGGTGGAACGGCAGGCCGAAGAGGTCGAAAAGGTCAAACGCAGCGCCAACGGCATTATTTTCAATCCCGCCACGCTCCAGCCGGAGGCCAAGGTGGCCCGCGCCCGGGAAATCATGGACCAGTACAACGTCTCGGGGCTGCCGATTACGGCCTCGAACGGCCGCCTTTTGGGCATAATCACCCGCCGCGACCTTCGTTTTCTCGAAAATTGGGATCTTCCCATCACCGACGTGATGACGCACGAAAACCTCGTCACGGCGACGGGAAATGTGACGCTTGAGGAAGCTGAGAAGATTTTAATGACAAAAAAGGTGGAGAAGCTTTTGCTGGTTGACGAAGATTTTACATTGACAGGGCTTATTACGATCAAAGATATAGATATGATGCGGCGTTTTCCGCAAGCCTGTAAAGATGGGCAAGGAAGGCTCCGCGTCGGGGCCGCCGTCGGCGTCTTCGATTACCAGCGTGTCGAGGCTCTCATCAAGATGGGCGTCGATGTCCTCGTGGTCGATAGCGCCCACGGCCACTCATCCAACGTGCTCGAAACCGTAAAAGGAATTAAAAAGCAGTGGGACATCGATGTCGTGGCTGGCAATGTCGCCACGGCCGAGGGCTGCAAGGATTTGATCGCCGCCGGGGTTGATGCCGTCAAGGTCGGCATCGGGCCAGGCTCGATTTGCACCACTCGGATTATTTCCGGCGTCGGCGTTCCGCAGATTACCGCGATTTTCCAGGCTGCCAAGGTCGCCGCCGATAGCAAAATACCCATCATCGCCGATGGTGGTATCCGCTACTCCGGCGACATTACTAAAGCCCTTGCCGCGGGAGCGCATTCGGTCATGATCGGCGGTCTTTTCGCCGGGTTGGATGAGAGTCCCGGCCAGAGGATCCTCTTTCACGGCCGGGTCTTCAAAGCGTACCGCGGAATGGGTTCCATGAAAGCTATGGTCCAGGGCTCAGGCGAACGGTACCGCCAGGGCGACGTCCGAAAGCCGGACAAGCTGGTCCCCGAAGGCGTGGAAGGTCGAGTACCGTACAAGGGTCCCTTGGGGCCATTCGTATACCAGCTTGTGGGGGGGCTCCGGGCTGGTATGGGTTACTGTGGAACGAGTACCATCGATGCACTGCGGACGGATACGCAGTTCATTCAAGTCTCAGCAGCCAGTGTCCGGGAGAGCCACCCACATGACATCGCAATTACGCAGGAAGCGCCCAATTACAGCACCGAATACGCTGTCGAAGAAACCAACTACTAGCGCCGGGCAAGTGCTCGCAGTCGCCCTCGGGCTGATAGT
>CAZWNM010000306.1:0-3717 GCA_964635765.1 uncultured Planctomycetaceae bacterium
GGACGTTTCCCGCTCCATGCTCGCCGAAGATGTCGTGCCGAATCGGTTGGCGCGGGCGAAGTCGGACATCAACGATTTATTGAGAAAAATGCCCAGCGACCGCGTGGGGCTCATCGTGTTTGCCGGCAAAGCGGTCCTGAAAGTGCCGCTGACGACCGACGACGGATTCTTTCGCATGGTGCTCGACGACATCGACACGCGAAGCGCGCCGCGCGGCGGAACGATGATCGGCGACGCCATTCGCAAAGCGCTCGATTCGCTGCCGCCGAAAACCACCGACCACGATCAAGTGCTGGTGCTTTTGACCGACGGCGAAGACCAAGAGTCGTATCCGTTGGAAGCCGCGAAGCAAGCGGCTGAGCGCGGCATGAAGATTTTCACCGTCGGCCTGGGCGATTCCGCCGAAGGGGCGAGGATTCCCATCCGCGACGAGTCGGGTAATCTCGAATATGTGAAGGACGAGGGCAAGGAACATTGGTCGAAAACCGATCAGGGCGTGTTGCAGCAGATCGCGGCGACGACCGGCGGGGCGCACGTTTCGGCCGGCACGAGGGCCTACGATTTGGGCCAAATCTACGAAGACCGCTTGGCCGGCCTGACGCGCGGCGTGGAGTCGCAAGAGATGGGACGCAAACGCTACCACGAACAATTCCAGATTTTTTTGGCCGTGGCCCTCGCGCTGCTGGCGGCCGAGCGGCTGATTCCCGCCTACGGGAAAAATGCGAAGAAATTGAACGGCCAGGCGATTCGCGCGGCGGCGATACTGCTGGTCGCATGCACGTTCGGCCTTTCGACCCTGGGCGCCGCGCCCGCCGAAGCGGCCTCCGGCAATGCCGCTCAAAAAGTCGCCGAGGGCATCGACGCATTTCGCGGCGGCAATTTCAAGGCGGCGTCGGAAGCGTTCGGCGCGGCGGCCGAGGCGATGCCGAACGAGCCGCGAATCGCGTTCGATCGCGGTTGTGCCTTCGCCGCGCGTGGCCAAAACGACAAGGCGGTCGAGCAGTTTCGCATTGCCGCCGCGGCGCGAAATAGTCGCTTGGCCGCAGTCGCCGATTACAATCTCGGCTGCTTGGGCGTTGCGAAGGCGAAGGCCAAGTTCGGCGAAAAGCCGGAAGAGGCCAAGCCCGAAGTGCGGCAGGAAGCGATGGAATCGCTCGACGAGGCGGCCGGCTATTGGCGGGATTGCCTGGCCGTCGATCCCGAATATGCCGACGCCCGCTACAACTTGGAAACCGTCCGGCTTTGGACGCAGACCATTCAAAAAGCGTGGCACGATCGCGATTTGCAACGTCGGCGGCTCGAAATGAACCTGTTACAGTTCTTGCAGTGGATGGAAAACGAGCAACGCGAACTGCGCGCGAACGAACGGCCGCTGGCCTTGGAGCCGGCGTCGCCGCGACGGCGCGAGGCGATTCGCGCGATCGAAAACGCGCAGACGGAGTTGGCTGACGAAATCGGGCCGCTCAAGGAAAAGATTCACGCCGCCTTCACGGCGCCGGCGACCGGCGGCGGCACAACCGGCCAGCCCGCAACGCCGCAGCCCGTCAGTCCCGAGGCCGAAAAGGCGTTGGCCGTGCTTAATGGATTGGCCGACGAGGCCGGCAGCGCGATGAAGACGGCCGCCGACTCGTTGGCCGCCGCGAATCCGGCCGACGCCGTCAAGCCGCAAGCCGACGCGATTGAAAAGATCGACAGCATTTTCATGGTCGTTTCGCCGTTCGTGGAGTTGGTCAAAAAGGGAATGGCAACCGAGGAAGGACTGATTGCGAAATCGACGGAAGCGGGCGGCAACGTGAAGAATGGCGTGAAGAGTGAAAAGGGTGAGAAGAGTAAAAAGGGCGAGAATGGCGAACCCGATTGGGCCGAAGCGGCGTGGCAGCAGCGGTTTATCAGCAATTACGGGCGGATATTGGCCGCGAAGGCGCGACGGGAATTGGAGCAATTGGCGAAAACGCCCGCTGCGTCGTCGCCCGCGAAAAACGGCGAAGCCGCCGGACAGCCGAACGCCGAACAGCAGCAAAAGGAAATGAAGCGGGCGTTGCAGGCGGGCGTGGACCTCGCGCCGAAGGTCGTGCAATCGAGCAACGAGGCCGCCGGGCATCTCGACGCCTCGCAGCCGAAAGCCGCCTTGCCGCCGCAAGAAGAAACCCTTAAACTTCTCAAGGAAATGCTGCCCAAGGATGAGCAAAAGAAGAACGAGCAGGATAAAAAGGATCAGGAAAAAAAGGACCAAGACAAAAAGAACCAAGACAAGAAGGATCAAGACAAGAAGGACAAGGAAAAGCAGGATCAGAAGAAGGATCAAAAGAAGGACGAGAAGAAGGATCAGGCCAAGGGACAGCAGCAGAAGCAAGACCCTTCCGAGCAGCAAGCGGAGGCAGCCATGCGGAAGGTTCGCCAGCGGCAGCAAGAGCGGCGTGAGATGCAAAAAGTTTTGCTTCAAAAACTCTATCGGCCCGACAAAGTCGATAAGGATTGGTAATAGCCATGCAACGTGTTTTACTGACGATGATCGCCGTTTTCGCGTGTCTCTCGACGGCCGCGGCCGAGCCGCCGCGGTTGAAGGTCGTGGTCGATCGCGTGAAGATTTTCGAGGGCGAGTCGATTCATTATGTGGTGACGCTCGATCACGTTCAAAATCCGCAGCCGCCCGATATGAAGGCGATTGCCGCCGATTTCGACGTCGCCTCGCTGGGCGAACAGTCCATGAACTCGTCGATGGTCACGATCATCAACGGCCAAATGACGAAAGAGGAGCACATCGGGCGGCAATACAACTATCAACTCACGCCGCGCCGGACGGGCACGATCTCCATTCCCGGCCCGACCGTGACGATCGACGGCCAAACGCTCCACGGCGACGCGGTCACGATCGTCGTGCAATCGCCCGACGCGCAAGACGCGGTGCGGATGGAAATTCGAGCCGATCGGACGACGGTTTATCCGATGCAGCCGTTCACGGTGACGCTTGCGATATGCGTCAAGGCGGTGCCGTCGCCGTTTGCCGACCGCGATCCGATGACGGTGCAACAAACGCCGCCCTTGCTGCGAATGCCCTGGGCCATCGACGAGCGATTGCCGAACGGACTTACGCCGACAGTCGAGTGGCGCCGCTGGCTCGGAGAACTGGAAAACCAACAAGGGCATGGCTTCAACGTCAACGGCCTGGCACGCGAAACCGTGTTCTCGATCTTTAACCAGCAACGCACGGCTTTCTTGCCGACGGCCGAAAAAGTCCGATTGGCCGACCGATCGGGCAAGCCGGCCGATTACTGGCGTTACGAATTCCGCCGCACGTTTACGGCCAAGCGGATCGACAGTTTTGCGCTCGGCCCGGCGACTCTCCAAGGCAAGTTTGCCACGGAAGAGAAGGATGGGCAGATGTTGGGCGAAGACATCTACGCCGTGGCGAAGCCGATTGCGATCGATGTGCAGGACGTGCCGCGCGAGGGCCGGCCGGACTGCTATATCGGCGCCGTCGGTAAGTTTCAACTGTCGGCCTCGCTCGAACCGACACGCGCGAAGACCGGCGACCCGATGACGCTGACCGTTTCGCTCGAAGGCGAAGGCACGTTGGACAACACAACGCCGCCCGACTTGAAAAAAACGCCGGCCATCGCCGACCACTTCAAGATTTACGACGCCACGGAACAGACCAAGGGCAATCGGCGGGTGTTTACGTACAGCGTTCGGCCGACGGACGCCGGTCTGCGCGAG
>CAZWNM010000306.1:3727-4212 GCA_964635765.1 uncultured Planctomycetaceae bacterium
TCCGGATCGGGTGTTCGAGGATCCGCGCGTGCGGGCGGCGTATTTCGACGTGGATACGGGAAAATACGCCATGCTGCAAACCGCGCCGATCCCGATCGAAGTGACCAAAGCCGTGCGGCTGGCCGACCACGATATCATCACGTCGGCCGGCGCGGCCAGCGGCGGCGGCAAGGAAATCGAGACGCGCCGGGAAGGCATCTACGCCAACGTCACCGATTTGGCCCAATTGGGCGACGAATCGGTTCGGCCCGAACGGTGGCTGATCGGCGGCGGCGGACTTTGTATTGCCTACATTGCGGTCCTGTTGATCGTCGGGCGTTGGCGTCGGGTTCACGGCGACACGGCGCTCTTGCGCCGGCGCATGGCCGTGGGCACGGCCAAGCATCGGCTCGGCGAGGCGGCAGGCGAATTCGCCGCCGGACGCGAAACGCAAGCCGTGGAACACATTTTAGACGCCTTACTCGGACTGGTTGCTGATACGCTCG
>CAZWNM010000307.1:0-4199 GCA_964635765.1 uncultured Planctomycetaceae bacterium
TTGGGCGATGCACCAGTCGTCGTAAGCATATTCAAGGGTACGCGAAACAGATTGCTTATCTTTGCCGGTGAGCACGTAACCGTATTTTCGATACTCGTCGAGGCAGCGGCGATCTTGCATGGCCGTATCGCGCATGGCATTGTAGGCCGCCTCGGCGTCGAAACCGCGGAAACCCTTCAGATAAGCGTCGGTGATAACCGGAATCGAGTGGTTGGCGACCATGCACCACGTTTCGTTGCCGGCCAACGGCCAAACCGGCAAATTGTGCTGGTTGAATTCCCGATAATCGGCCAATATCGTGTTGATGAAGTCGTCGATGCGTTGCGGCTGAATGATCGTCAGCAACGGATGCTCGGCGCGATGGGTATCCCAGAACGAGAAGGTGCAGTAATTTTGGAATTTGGCCGCAGCGTGGACTTTGTGATCCAGCCCGCGATAGCTGCCGTCAACATCGTTGAACAGCGTGGGCGCGACGGCCGCATGATAAATGGACGTGTAAAAAATCTCGCGGACAACGGGATCGGCGGTTTTGATTTCGATTCGATCGAGAACGTCGCTCCAGCTTTTTTCGGCCGCCGCAACCGTGCCGTCAAAATCCCAGGCGGGAATTTCAGCCGCCAAGTTTTTGCGTGCGGCTTCGACGCTGCACGCTGAAATGCCAACTTTCACCAACAGCGGCTCGCTCGACGCCTTGAACGTGAACATGCCGTAAACTTTTTTTCCAGCAATATTGGCCTCTTTGACCGTCTTAAACGCCCCGCCGTCTGACGTGACCCCCGCCGTCTCGAACGGCCGCGAAAACTCGGCCGCAAAATAATACGTCTTCTCGGCGGCCCAGCCGTGGCTGCGGTGGCATCCGCTGACCGACTTGTTGTCTTTTGCAACGACCAAATTACCTTCGGGCGGTTTGACTTCGATGGTGTTTTCTACGATGCCTCGTTCCAAATCGATAATCACTTGGGCCGCTTGATCGGCGGGAAACGTGTAGCGATGAAAGCCCGAATGGGCGGCAGCCGTCAACTCGACCTTCACTTTTGGCTCTCCGGCCAACACGGAATAATAGCCGGGCTTGGCCGTTTCGTCGGCATGTGAAAACTTGAGCGGGCGGATCGATTTCACCCCGTCGCCGCCGATCGTTGCCCCGCTCAATGGGATGAACCGAATGTCGCCGAGATCGGCGCAGCCCGTTCCGCTTAGGTGCGTATGGCTGAAGCCGAGAATGGCTTTGTCGGAATCGTGGTAGCCGGAGCAGCCGTCCCAAGTATCAAGCCGCGTGTCGGGGCTTAGTTGAACCATGCCGAACGGCACCGTGGCGCCGGGATACGTGTGGCCGTGTTCGCCCGTGCCGACCATCGGACGCACGGACTCCAGCGGCGTCGGCTCGGCGGCCCAACCGCGTCCCATTGACAACACGCAAACTGCGACAAAAACGACAGCCATCGATAAGCGTTTCATGCGTCAAGTCTCCCGAAAAATTGAGAATTACGGTGCAATGGGACTTTTGTAAAATTTCGGTTATCGGCCGGAATCCAGTTTGCGAACGGCATAGGCATACGCGCCGACGGCGACGGCCTCGCTTGTGCCCAAACGCGAAAGCCCGACGGCCGTTCGGTGCAACGGATCGTATTGGACGGTTCGCGTGCTGCCAGGCACAGCGAGCGTGCGTGCCTCGCCTTTCAAAAAAACGGCCTTCTCGGCGGCGTCTTCCCAATTGAACGCTCGGGCGATGAGCCTCCGTTGATTGCCGCTGGGCTTCACGTAAACATCATTAATTGCGGCAACCAGGGTGGGCAAAAACAGCGGGGCCGCCGCCGAAATGCCCCCGCCAATCACCGCCAGTCCATCGACCAACGTCAGTGCCTGGGCAATAGCGTCGCCGGCCGTTTCGCCCATGCGTCGAAACGCCTCAATGGCTGCCGCCTGATTGCCCTGCGACCGACCGGCGGCAATGTCGCAAATCACTTTCGGATCGGGTGATTGATCGAACGCAGTTCCAGCAATTTCCGCATACACGCGGCGCACGGCGCGAATACTGACGCCCTCTTCGGCATTCACGGCCGGATTCAATTTGTTCCGCAACAGCCACGCCTCGCCGCCGACGGAGTTGTCGCCGATGAAAAGGTCGCCGTCGCGCACGATGCCGCCGCCGAAGCCGGTGCCAAGCGTGACGCCGAAGAGATTTTTGTATCGCTTCGGGCTGCCGGCTTCTTCAAGCATGCCGTTGACATACGGCAGAAACCCAGCGATGGCCTCGCCGTAGACGAACAGGTCGCCGTCGTTGTTAATGAACACGGGAATGCCGAATTTCTCTTCGAGCATTGGCCCGAGCGCGACGCCGCCGCGAAACGCCGGCAGATTCGGCAGATCGCCAATGATGCCCGACGGATAATCGGCCGGGGCGGGAAACGCAAAACTAATGGCCGCCAGCGACGTTGGACATCGCCGACGGACTTGCTCAAAACCTTCGACGATATTGCCGAGACATCGTTCCAGATTGTCGGCTTCGGTGGGAATGTAGATCGGTTCGAAGAGAAGTTCGTTGACCCGGATGGCCGAGAACTTCAAGTTCGTGCCCCCGGCGTCCAAGGTCATCACGATGCGACGATCGGCGTTAAGCGACATGTTTGTGAAGGTGGATTAGGGATTGAAAAAATGGGAGAAGGCGAGTTGCCAGTCGTCAGTGATCCGTTGACAGTGTCGGTTGTTACACTAATCACCAGCCACTAGTTGGTTCGCTGTCCGGCCGCTTTTGAGCGAAAGGACGAACAGATAAACAAAACAAAGGACCGGCACAATGAACGCCTGCGTTTGCGTCGCGAAGCCGGAGTCGATTACTTTGCCCATCACCAGCGGCAAAATTGCGCCGCCGGAGATGGCCATGCACATCAAGCCGGAAAGTTCATTCGCGCGTTCGGGCTTTTCCTCAACGGTAATGGAGAACAACAGCGGCCAGATGTTGGCGAATCCAAAACCGGCGGCGACCACGCCGGCAACGGCAAGCCATTCGACGCCAGCCATTAAGGCAGCAGCGCCGAGAACGCCCAGGAGCGCGGAAATTCGGAAGAAAACACGAGGACTGAGCACCATCAAAATAATGCCGCCGGCGACGCGTCCGATAGTCAGCAGAAGCAAAAACATGGCTGGTCCAAACATGTTGGCGGTCGCTTCTTTCAGCCCGACGTATTTCAGTGTCGGCAACAGGAATCGGGTCATGCAAACTTCGGCGCCGCAGTAGAGAAAGATGCCGATGACGGCCATCAGAAAGGCCGGTTGCCTCAACAAGCCGAGGCTCGATCCAATGCTGGGCGGTTCGGCGGCTCTGGTCTCGTCGATTTTCAACGTCGCTACCCAAACGAAAGTGATCAGCATGAGGACGAAAAACACAGGAAATGCGCCGCGCCAGCCCATGCTGTGAAAAATCGCGATCGACGCCACGGCGCCGACCAGATACGTGGAAGCCGTACTGCCGATGCCCTTGACTCCTTGTGCGAAACTGAGATTCCGGCTATAGGCGCCCTCGGCGCTTACGTCGCGCATGATAGGATTGCCCGCCACTTGCAGAAAAGTAATTCCCACGCCCAGCAGAAAAATGCAACCGAGCAGAACCGCATACGTCGGCGGATACAACGTTGGAATCAGAACCGCCACGGCGTTAAGCCCCAGGCCGAGCAGGAGCAGATTTTTTTTGCCGATGCGTGCGGCCAATACGCCGCTCGGCACGCTAAAAACGGCAAATGCAATGAAAACGAAGAACGGCAGCAACGTCGACATGACATTGTTTAGACCATAATGTTTTTTCACCGCGTCGGACATCGGGGCCATCGCGTCGGCGATGCCCATGACGAAGAAGGCCAAAAAGATCGGAACGGTTTTCAGTCGCACGATGCAATCCTCACGTGTTCTTGGCTGTTCGGGTTCATGGCAATCAATTGTGTCGCCAATAAAGATCATACAAGGAACGCCAGCGGTTTGGTAGCGGGTCGGGCTTCTCCTCGTGGTTTATCAAAACTGACCTACAAAACTGTTTTTCTGGTGGTTCGCCAGGCCCGGGTTTTGAGGAAGAGTGCAATGTTGATAATTTTGGTAAAATGGGTCTATTTCTAGCACGTTTTCGTGACCGCCTACCCCGCATTTCTCACCACCCCTATTGAAAAAGGGCGGCCTTTTTGGCATAAGTTGTTTTACCACAAGCAACTTGC
>CAZWNM010000308.1:0-4197 GCA_964635765.1 uncultured Planctomycetaceae bacterium
GGCGCGGTGGGCGAACCATAGCAGCGAACTTTGTCTTCTCCAGGAATATGTACCCAGCAAGCGAAGTCGATGTCTTTTTTTGCTCGGATGCCCCGTGCGGATGCGGTGATGGCCTTGGCAATCCGTTTGCAATCGTCCTGAGAGGCGGGGCTCGCCGGTTGCAAACAAGACTTCTCGACGTGCCCGTTGTTATGGATTAGGTCCGTCAGCAATCGCACCGCTGCATCCAGGCTCGGTCCCATTTCCACAATGTGAAATGAGCCGTCCTTCCACTTCCCCCACAGGATGAAAGGGATCAGTTCGGCCTGCAGCTGATCGAAAAGTCGGTATAGCGGAGCCAAGTATGTCGGATCCGTGCTTTCCATGCTTGCAGGCCTCTCTTCTGGAGATTGTGCCTCAATGCACGGGTCGGCATGCTCGCATTCGACAGCGCCCGCACGCGCTAGCGCCCGGCAACGTTTCATTGTGGCGTCAACAGCGGCCTGCGCTTCGCAGATAGGCTCGAAGAAAGGGGCGGCCCCCCATTCACGCTTGCTGCCCAACCATGCTGCCACGTCGTTCGGACTGATCCACAAACCGAGATTCCTTGGTGTCAAACAGTACGGTTCCCAGTCGCCCTTGTAGTAAACTCCCAGAGGAACCTCGATCCGTTGCGAATCCTCACAGGCGCTCACGCGAATCTCGACTTTCATGTAGGGGTTCAGATGCAGTTCTGCATCATCCGAGTCGGTATTCTGCTCAGCCGCTGCCCACGCTTGCTCCCGCGCACGATCCGCCGCTGTCACATGCGGCTCTGTCTCGCGATCGGTCCAATCGGACATCCGCTGTGCCGACTCCGCAGGAAAGGTCTGTTCGGCAGTCTTCTCGACGCTGGCGACTTCGAGCAAAGGCGCAGTCGTTTCTTCGCCATGTACGCTGGAACGCTCTTCAGCATGTAGCGACCCTGGCTGCATGGCATTTTGGTTTTGCACAGTATCATGTTGGTCGAGTATTTCGTTCATTTTTATCTCCAGGTAATTGTCAAACGTTCTTGTTATATCCGTCAGATTTGGCAAAGAATGGGTGTGGCCCATTGGATGGGAGTTCCCAGTTCCTCCCAAGCATTAGGTGATGCAATGACGGCCATCGCGCCGCGGATCGCAATCTCCATGATCTTGTCAGACGGAACGCATTGATCGGCCGGGACGACGTCGCCCGTGCCCATCACATGGGTTCGATATTTTGAGTGTATGTTCGTTGCATGTTTTTCAGCAGGCGCTGGTGGGCACTCCGCAAACCTTGTTCCGGTTGTTGGTCTCCTTCTCTTCTGTAGGATTCGTTTTCGTCTGCTCGGTCTGGGCGGCGATGCAGATGTCGATATGCTCCAACTTGGCCTTCAGTCGCTGGCCGGCAGTCTGGACTATTTGTTCGAGCGCAGCAAGATGGTCGGCACACTCGGCGACGGCGGCACGGCATTGCTGAGTAAAGGCATCCGGCGGTAAATTCTGAATCGCTGTCGGGAGGTCGAACGCCTCTCCGAACAGTACGTCCAGAATATTCCGGAACGCTTTCGACCCGCTTCGCAGCCGGTCGATCGCCTCGCGGAGGTTTCGTGGGGTGGCAACGCCACGGCCGGGACCGCGAGGCTTCTTCGGCTTGTCGTTGACGATCAGGTGGCCAAGTTCGTCGGCGCTCAACCCGTCGACAACCGTTTTTTCGACGAGACTCTGCCGCGTCTTGGCGTCGGCGACGACGGCCAACAAGCGGGCATGTGACCAAGTCAGCCCGCGATCGACGATTTGCGATTGGAACTCCTGTGGGCTGAATGCATCGGCCGCCTGGACGCAGTCGCGGAGGATTCGCGGACGAATGTCCATTTCGATCCCCAGGCGATCAAACACCTTGAGACCGTAGGTGCTGCGGCCTTGTGCCCGGGATTCCGCTTCGATACGGCCGATTTCCTGCCGAAGGATGTGGCCGATTTCGTGGTGGCCCTGGGCATTTTCCCGTGTGAGCTTCGCGAATCGCGGCTTCAATTCCTCGGCAAGCGGCTTCAATTCCTCGGGTAATGGACCCAACAGTTGCGACAGCGGCATTTCTTGGCCGTTCGTCAGTTTGACTCGGGTTTTTGAATATCCTTTAATCATAATTGAGCTCCAGAAGGATTGGTTTCTTTTTGCGATACACCAGCGGCAAAACATTTTGAATTCGTATTCAAAATCTCATTCGGCCGAACACTCGCACCTTGTCGAGAAAGGGCATGTTCTTCACGCTGTTTGTCCGGCCCTTGTGACAAGCGGCGAACGTAGTCGAGCACGCCCGCTTCATGCCAACGAACGGCGCGTCCGATATGAACCGGCGCGGGCAGGGCGCCGTTTCGAACAAGCCTTCGCACGGTTCTTTCGCTCACCGCGAGCAACTCGGCGATTTGGCGGCAATCGAGCAGCTTGACAGGGACATCGTTTTTCATGGGATCCTCCAACTCGTGTGATGCGCGCATCACCTGCGCAGTTGAATCGTGTGGGGTGGGCCATCGGCCGGACAAGCGTTGCCGACATGGCCATGCGCGACGAACAGGTCAACGCCTGGCCATCCGCAAGATACAAGTAATTTTACGCTACTGGGCCGTTGCGCGCAAGACGAGAAATGAATCGCTGCCGTGATTGTGTATGCAGATCTGACAGGCGAGAATCGTCGGCATCACCACTACGGGCAGTAAGTTCCTCCAATGCCGAGTCACACGCGGCAACGGCTGCTTGCCAGAACAACTTGTTTTTGTCCTTGACGCTATAGCGTTTGAAAAAGTACGAGAGGGCATTGATGCCCACACCTCGTTGTTCGCTGCTTCGTTTTGAATGATATCAAAGAGCACTCTAAAGTTGGCAACATGCCAGAGCATTTTTTCGAATGCTTCTGCTGGGCCGCTTAGCGTCCACATATTCAGTCACATCCTCGGTTGCGTTTTCCGGCGGCTTCGCTTGCGACAAGAGGGGATTGACGTAGCTGCGGAATGAAACGCCTGACGCCGCTGCAGCGAGCTTCGCGGTCTCCGAACACTCGCGGGAATTCGCATATCCGTGGCGGCTCAACCGTATCATACGCCAACAATCGTCATTCCCCTCACTTATCAAGTCACACTACTCTCCGCAGATCCTCAGCCAAGGGCGGGTTGTGGGGTGGATTGATTGATTTTGTAACATCTTGTGAAAAAAGGAGTTATGGCGCGCAGGGCGGATAGGGCGGGTCATTTTCCATTGTTTTACCCTATACGCTAGAGGATGACTCTTCCGGTATACTTTTTCAACGACTACCCGCCCTAACCGCCCTAGCAACGCACAAACCTTTTCAATGAAACAACTTCGGCAGAATTTCTATCCACCCTGGACCCGCCCTGGACCCGCCCTAAAGCAGGTTGACCCGCCCTGACGCCGATCCTGGTCAGTGCCGCTCGGCTGTTCCTTGCGAGCTTCTGTCCTCCTCGGGAAGATCGCGTAGCGGCATCATGGACGTTATCTGCTCGCCGGTGCGCGGCACCGCCGTTCCAGCCCAACGCCAACCGAGCCGCCCACTGCTCTTGGTTTTGCTGAGTTCACGGATGCCCAAAGTCTTCAGATGGGCCGACGCCTTATTGGTTGCCCACCGCATATTGGTCGCCGCCCCAAGCCACCAAGCCGCTATTTGGGAAGGTATAAATATGCACTGACTATTGGGGTCGTGGCCGCGGCGTTCCAACTCGCGGCGAAAATGATCGGCAACCTCCTCCGCCTCATTCTTGTCATCGTCGGCGTCCTCCTGTCGTTGCCGCACAACGCACAGACAGGCCTCCGGATTGCTAACCTTGGCGAGAACCGCCTGCTCCCAGGCCGTCGCCAGGCGAACCGCCTCCATGGCGTTGTTGCCGTAGGCGTCGGCCCCTATCGTTTTGGCGAAAGCCGACGAAACCGGCCCCCCGCCGATCATGACCTTGAAACGGCCGCGCAAATTGGCTTGCGCCAGGGCGTCCACCAACTTCTTCATGCCCGGCATCGTCGTCGACATCAGCGTCGAGACGGCGATGATCCCGCTGCCGAGTTCCCGGGCCTTGGCCATGAACTTCGCCACCGGCACGTCGCGGCCCAGGTCATGCACCGGGAAGCCCGCCGCATCCAGCATCAGCTTGACGATGTTCTTGCCCAGGTCGTGGATGTCGCCCTCGATCACGCCGATCACCACCGGCGG
>CAZWNM010000309.1:0-4191 GCA_964635765.1 uncultured Planctomycetaceae bacterium
ACGACATCGCCTTGCCGCTGCGGAGCAAAAACGGCACGCCCTGCCATCGCCAATTTTCGATATGCAGCTTCACGGCGCCGAACGTGGCTGTTTCGCTGTCGGGCGGGACGCCCTGCTCGTCGCGGTATTTGCGATATTGACCGCGGAGCGTGTCGGTATAAACCTCTTCCGGTTTCATGATCCGCACCGACCGAAGCACCTTCACCTTCTCATCGCGAATGGCATCGGCCTCGAACTGCGCCGGCGGCTCCATCGCCGTGAACGTCATCAGTTGCAGCAGGTGGTTTTGAAACATGTCGCGCAAAATGCCGACCGAATCGTAATAGGCCGCGCGATGCTCGACGGTCAAATCTTCCGCCGCCGTGATTTGCACGTGGTCGATGTAGTTGCGGTTCCAAATCGGCTCGAAAATGCTGTTGGCGAATCGCAACACCAAGATGTTTTGGACCGTTTCCTTGCCAAGATAATGGTCGATCCGATAAATCTGATGTTCGGCGAACACTTCGTGGAGTTTTTGGTTCAACGCGCGGGCGGTGGCCAGATCGGTTCCGAACGGTTTTTCGACGACGACCCTTCGCGTGCCGTGTTGTTCGCCGGCGAGACCGACCACGCCGAGCTGAGCGACCACGTGGGCGTAAAGCTTGGGCGCGATCGCGAGATAATAGATGCGAGTCGCATCTTGATCGCCGTCGAGCGTTTGCAGAAAATCTCGCAACGCGGGAAAATCGACCGCGGCGTCGATATCGCCGGGCTGATAGAAGATCGAGGCGGCGAACTGCTGCCAAACAGCGGGGTCGAATTTCTCGCCCACGAACTCGGCGGTCGTGGCGGCGAGTTTTTCGCGCCAAGCGTCGTGGCTGAACTTCGTGCGCGAAAACCCGACGATCCGCGTGTTTTCCGGCAGCCGTTGTTTGCGATACAGCTCATACAAGGCGGGAATCAGCTTGCGGCCGGTCAGATCGCCCGACGCGCCAAAGATAACGATCGTGTGAGCCATGCGATTTTCCTCTCCGAATTGGTTAATTATACCACGCAAAGCAAGGTCGGTTGCAACGGCAAATGGCATAAAAACCTCGTGAAAGGGCGAGAAGACGCCACGAAAGCGAAAATCCGGTCCTACGCCACATAATATTGCACTTGCACCGCTTTGGCGAACTTCATAAAATCCCGGCGAAACACTATCAATACCGATGTTGCGTGTGAAAAATTGGGCAAAATAGGGCTGCTCTTGACCTCCACCGCCGGTACGTGGAGCGTCACGATTCACGATATTTCCTTCGAGAGTTATTCCCTATGAAAATACTCGGCATACATTCGCTCGCCATTCCGGCCGTCAAAGTGATTCGCTTTGCTCGGTTTGGCGATGATCGAGGCTATTTTACGGAGCCGTTTCGCAGGAGCGATTTGCGTAATTATCCCGGCGACCACGGCTTTGACCGCACGGAATTTGTTCAGACCAATGAGAGCTACTCCCGCGCCGGCGTGATACGCGGGCTGCATTTCCAGTGGAATCCGTTTATGGGCAAGCTGGTACGCACGGTTTTCGGCCACATGGTCGATTTGGTGATGGATATTCGCAAAGGCTCGCCGTCGTTTGGGAAGATCATCGCCTACGACATGCCGACCTCGATCGCGGCGGAGTACGGCGAATGGATTTGGGTTCCGCCGGGTTTCGCCCACGGCAACTTTTTTTCGGAACCCTCGCAGATCGAATACTCGTGCTCCGGGGAATACAGCCCGGGCTGCGAGGCCGGAATTTCGCCGCTGGCGGCAGACCTGGATTGGTCGCTCTGCGACCCGGGATCAAAAGCGACGTTCGATCGGTTGGCCGGATCGGGCATTCTTTCGCCCAAGGATCGAAACGGCCTGACGCTGACGGCCTGGTCGAACGACTCGCGTTCCGAGAATTTTATTTTCGGCAAATGTTAGCGGCGTTGGTTCGGTTGCAAACAACGAGGAATATTCATGTTCGATTCGACAAAGGTGTTGTTCACCGGCGGCAGCGGATTGCTTGGCGGCGCCGTGCGCAAACTGCTGCCGGACGCCTGCTTTCCGTCCTCCACCGAGTTCAACGTGGTCGCTTACGAACCGATGGAAGCGTATCTGAGCCGCGGCGATTACAAGGTATTGGTTCATGCGGCGGCGTTCACTTCGCCCCCGAAGGTCGACAAAGACCCCGGTCGGGCGTTGGAGGTCAACATCGTCGGCACGGCGAATGTCGTCCGGCTTTGCATGGCGCACGGCCTGAAGTTGATCTACATCTCTACGGACTATGTTTTTCGAGGCGATCGAGGAAACTACCGCGAGGACGATCCCGTCCACCCGGTCAACAAATACGCTTGGGCGAAGCTCGGCGGCGAATGCGCCGTGCGGATGTACGACAACGCCCTGATTGTGCGAACCAGTTTCGGCCCGAACGTCTTTCCTTACGCGAAGGCGTTTTGCGATCAATGGACCAGCCGGCTGAGCGTCGATCAGTTCGCCCAAAAGCTCGTTCAATTGATCCCCAGCGGCGCCACGGGGGTTGTCCACGTGGGCGGGCCGCGACGGACCGTTTACGACTACGCCCGAAGTCTCGATGACGCGAAAGAAATACAACCATTGTCGATTCACGATGTTGATTTTTCGGTCCCGGTTGACACCTCGTTGGATTGTCGGCGATATACGGAGTTGACGTCGGCGTAAGTCGATTTTTTGCGCCATGGAAAATTGCTCGATTGAGAAAAATTACCCTATTGAGAAAGGATTCTCTCATGCGGATTATGGTTGCAGGCGGCGCCGGTTACATCGGGTCGGTGCTCGTTCCGGTGCTATTGGAACACGGCTATGAAGTCGACGTGATGGACCAACTCTGGTTCGGCAATCATTTGCCGCCGGAAGTCAAAGTCTCGCGACAAGACCTGTTCGATTGCACCGTCGACGACCTTGCCGGCTACGATCAAATCATTTTTCTGGCGGGCCTTTCCAACGATCCGATGGCGGAGTTCAGTCCCGCGATGAATTTCATACATAACGGGGCGCTGCCGTCGTATTTGGCTTACACGGCCAAGAAGGCGGGCGTGCAACGGTTCGTTTACGCCTCTTCCTGCTCCGTGTACGGCTACACCGTCAACGAATTGTACGACGAGCATTGTCCGACCACGTGCGGCTACCCCTATGGAATCTCCAAGCTTCAAGGGGAACGCGGCGTGTTGCAGTTGCAGGACGAGAAGTTTTCGACCATCGCCCTGCGGCAGGGAACCGTCAACGGACACAGCGGCCGCATGCGGTTCGATCTGATCGTCAACACCATGTTCAAAAGCGCGATGTCCGAAGGCCGGATTACGATCAACAATCCGTCGATTTGGCGGCCGATCCTCGACGTGCGGGACACGTCGCGGGCGTTTTTGCGTGCCGTGCAGGCGTCGCCGTCGATCAGCGGAGTCTTCAACGTCGCTTCCGGAAATTTCACCGTCGGCCAAATCGGCGATATGGTCAAGGACGAAGTCGAAGCGGCGACCGGACGCAACATCAACCTCGCAATCAAAAATGTTCAAGACTTCCGCAACTACAAAGTGACGTGCGAGCAGGCGAAGTTGATTCTGGGATTTCAGCCGAAATACACAATCACGGACATCGTCGACAGCCTTTATTCCCATTTGGACGAGTACGGCGATTTCTCGCCCGATGAGTTTTACAACATTGCCGTATTCAAGAAGCAATTCGCGCCGAAGCTCCGTATCGCCGCGTAAAAAGCCGCGTTCCGCCGGATGGTTTCGGACCGAGGCGTTTTGCGCGCAAGGGATTTTTGGAATGGCTTTGCCAAGAGACGGTTAACGCAAAGGATCAAGCAGTATGCTAGTCGCCGCGAACGGGAAAACAGCTCTCGCAACGCAGGCTGCGGGCCGCGAAACCATTGGCGAGGACGTCCACATCCTTCATGGCGAACTGCGTCGGAAAGACGACTTGCTTCGTGATGCCCGCCAGCAGCTTCAAGAGGCGGTTGCCGCCAAAGACGGCATTCTTCGGAGCCGATCGTGGCGCATCATGGCCCCCGCCCGATTCGCGGGACGCTGCTTTCGCAAGTATTGTCCCGCATCGCTGCGATCTTGCATTCGCGGTTTTCTTCGGGCGGTGCGTCGCCAGATGGTCGCTGCTTCGCCGACGGCGACGACGGCGTCGAACAAACGCTTGCTTTGGACGGAAAGGTTT
>CAZWNM010000310.1:0-4168 GCA_964635765.1 uncultured Planctomycetaceae bacterium
GCCTGATCGCTCTGCCGACCATGGTCTGGCTCTTTCCGCCCCTTGAAATTCGCGTGCAACAATCGCCGACAACCAAGCAGGCGGCGTCTATTCTTGCGGAATCCCAGGTTCCATCGGCCAATCAGACCATGAGCACAAGATCGCCAATCGGCTCGTCCAGTAATCTGCCTGACACAAGAGCGGCGTTACTCTTGCCGATGCACCAGAGCGAGCAGCCGGATACAAGGATCGCCTCCGCATTGCCGCAGTCTCGAACACTTACGCCAACGCCCTCAAAATCCTCCTTCGTCACATGGCCCGCGCTGCTGCTGGCCGTTTGGCTCGGCGGGATTGCGGTTCTTGCCTTTCGCTTGTTCATCGGGCATTATCGGATTTCGCGGATGGTTCGCAGCGCCAAGCGCCCGCCGCAATGGGTTTGCGATGGGAACACGCGTGTGGCCGCTGCCATCGGCTGCCAGACTAAGGTCGAGTTGCTCCAATCCGCGGACATCTCATCGCCGTTTCTCTGCGGACTGCGCCGGTCGCTGCTGCTGTTGCCGGTGCGGATGTGCGACGATTCATATCGCAGCGACTTGCCAGCCATTTTGGCCCACGAACTGACGCACGTCCGCTCGCACGACGTTCTTTGGAACGTCGGCCTGCAACTGATTTCGATCATGCTTTGGTTTCATCCGCTGGTTTGGCGAATGCGCAAGGCGCATCTGGTGGCCTGCGAATTGGTCAGCGACGCGGTTTCGGCGAGTTTCGTGGGCGACGTGACCGATTACTGCCGGATGCTGGCCCGGGTGGCCGTCGAGGTATGCGCCTCGCTTCCGGCCGGCGGAATCGCCATGGCCCAAACCTCCGCGATCGGCCGCCGGCTGAGCGCGTTGAAAGCGAGGGTATTTCATCTGCCGTTGCGTCGTCGAAGCGTCTTATGCTTCGGCTTTGCCGCCCTTCTGGCCGTGTCGGTTCTTAGTGCGATTCAATTTGCGTCAGCCGCGCCCGAGCCGCCTGTTTCAACGCAACCGACGACGCCGACGGATAAGTCGGCGGAGTCGGCCGGTGACGCGGCGGGCAAGGTGCTCGAAGACGTCGCGACCGCATACAAGAAGATGGATACTTACAAGGCCGACGGAACGGTTAAAATGAACATGGACACCGGCTCGACGAAGATGGACATGGAAACGTCTTTCTCGATCTCGTTGAAAAAGCCGAATCTCTATCGCATCTCTTGGACCCTAAAGAACAGCATGACGCCGAACGTGACTCAATCGGGAGCAGCATGGAGCGACGGCACGCAGCCCTATCTTTACATGGATGTGATGCACGCCTATTCCAAGATTGGCAGCGACGAGATTGCCCTAGGTGGCGCGACGGGCGGTTCCGGCGGCGCCGCCATGACCATAGCGTCGCTCTTCTTGTCGGTTTTCAAGCAAGCACAACAGACGCCGTTCGGCCGATTGATAGACCCCAAGATCGAGACGACCGAAACGATCGACGGCGAAGAATGCTACGTCATCAGCGGCGGCTCGATTATCTCGCAAAAGGAAACCTTTTGGATTTCGAAATCGAGACACGTCATCTTAAAATGTTCTCGTTCGCTTGCTCCTCCCAAGGATGGCTTCAAGATGCCTGAAATGACCGACAAGCAGCTTGAGGAAGCGATTCGCGGCATGGGCCAAAAAGTCACGGAAGAGAATAAGAAAAACATGCGGGAGCGGATGGCCCAGTCGATGAAGCTCATGCGGACCATGAAGATCAGCGGCACGTCCACCGAGACGTATCGCAACATTTCGTCGCCGTCGCTGAAGAAAGAGGATTTTACGTTTGTGCCGCCCAAGGACGCCGTGCTTAAAGAATCGTTGTTCGGCGACTTTTTGAGCGGTAAAACGCCGCCGCCAGCCAAACAACCGCCGCCGAGTGGCTTGCCCGTCGGACCACGGCCCGTAAAGAAGCCGGCGACCGAGCCGACGCCGATTCCGCTGCACGGCACGGTTGTCGATGTGCATGGCACGCCATTGGCCGGAGCCACGGTGCTGCCATTAACCCGAGAGTCGCCAATCTACATTGTCATTAACGGCGTAGCTCGCTATCTTTCTCAAAAAGCCTTAATCGCCCTGGAAACGCGGGAATCGAGGCATGGCACGCTGGTTTTCAACAGTGCGGTCAAGAAAGACAACACGAAAACGACGACCGACGCCCAGGGGCGGTTTTTGTTGGAGGAGTGTCCCGACGGGGCTTTCCGACTCGACTATACAACGCCGCTTAGGATCGTCACCGCCGATGGGCATACCTACGATGTCAACGCGCTGGTTGCAAAGGAAACCATCGTTCACGTGCCAACGCTTCTCAACGCGGAAGTGAAAAAAGTTAAAAACGTCGCCGTCGGTGAGTTGGGCGGCGTCGTGGTCGATGAAGACGGCAAGCCGCTCGAAGGAGTCGAGGTCGATGTCTGGGATTGGTATCCGGGCAACGAAACAAAAACCGATCGACATGGCATATTCCGGCTCAAGGGCTTTAGTCGCGACCAAAAGGTGGAAGTTCGTTTCCGCAAGCCGGGCTATTCTCCGGAGACTTTCATCGAACTGCCCACCGGCGTATCGGGTTGGGTGCTCGTGTTGGGCAAGAAGACGTTTTTTGAGGGAATTGTTCGCGGCCCGGACGGCAAGCCCGTGCCGCACGCCTTGGTCCGGGCCGATCAGGGGCCGAAATGCACACTTGGCCCCGGTGGCATGTTCACAAGCATTTGGACCGAGACGACCTCCGACGCCACGGGCCATTTCCGTCTATACGTACAGCCCGATCGGTATCAATTCTCGATTACGGCACCCGGCGTCGGCGTCTCGCAGTTCAGTGTCGCGGCGATCGACTACGGCTATGCCCCTCTCTATCTCGACTTCATCAAGCTGCAACCGGGCGTGACGTTCCGCGCCAAAATCATCGACTCGCAAACGAACAAGCCCGTCGAGGGCGTGCGGCTGTATAGTTGGCAGCACAAGCAGTTCGACGGACGCTCGACGGCCGACGGCATCGTTACCGTTACGGAAATGCTGCCCGGCGATTTCCAATTCCAGGTGGAAGCCAAGGGATATACGCGCTGGTGGTCGGAATCGGCCCAAAAACAGTGGCAACGCAAGACAATCGAAGGGTCGCGTCTTCCAGGGGAGCCAAATCTCCATTGGCAGCGCAATTTCGACGATCTCAATTTCATGTTGACCCCGGAAATGAAGCCGGTGAAAATCGTGGTTGAACGGGGAGTTCACATTCGCGGCCGGGTTGTCGATCCTGATGGAAAGCCAGTCGCCGGCGCCACTGTCGCGCCGGCGCTGACGGGCACGGCCAATTCGCTCACGGGCGACACTCGATTCAGCGTAACCACGGCAGAGGGCGGCAACTTCGACATGCTTTTGCCAGCCAGCAACGACGCTCAATACAACCTCATGGCCCATGACGGCAAATATCAGCAGTGGCGCAATTGGGCCAACGGCGTGCTGCCGCCCATCCACACCCGGCCAGGCAAGGAAATCAACAACGTTGTATTGACGCTTACGCGGCCGGGCGTAGTACGCGGAAAAGTGGTGGACCGCCGGGGAAATCCGCTGCCCTACTGCGATGTCCAGGCCCAGCCTGTCGACAAGCTCGAAAATCGCTATTACGATCCGACGACCACGACAAAACCCGACGGCTCGTTTGAATTGAAGTTCATCCGACCGGGCGACCAATTCATTCAAGCTGCTCCTTTCTGGGGCAACGTCGAACAAGCGCCAGCCGCTTCCATGAAGCGAGTGACCATTGAGGCAGGCCAAATTACGGACGTACAACGGTTGATCAGTGAAAAAGTGAACTAGGCGACGGCACTCGCCTTCAGTTGATGATGGGAGAAATCACATGAAAGTTCTCATCGAACGCCGAATTGTTAAAAAACGTTCCTCATCGCCGGCCTCATTGCGACCGGGGCGCTGTGGCCTTAGAATAGGGCTATGGTGACTCACGACAGCAAACTCGAACGATTGCCGGCACGCGGGGATCGGTTTGCCACTACACACTGGAGCATCGTGGTAAGCGCCGGGGCCAGCCAATCGCCGGAAGCCCGCCAGGCGCTGGCAACGTTATGCGAGAACTACTGGTTCCCGCTCTATGCCTATGTCCGCCGCCGTGGCTACGACAGCTACGAGGCCGAAGACCT
>CAZWNM010000311.1:0-4161 GCA_964635765.1 uncultured Planctomycetaceae bacterium
TGAACCAAGGGGCTTGGGCGACGGTCGGCCTCGGTCGGCGGATCGGCCGGGGCATCGCGATTTCCGTCCGTCGCGCCGGGCCGAACGGCGTAAACCGTGATCTCGGCCGTATGGGCGTCGAGCGATTTGACCGCCTGCGATGGGCCGACGGCGAACACCTTCGCCGGATCGCCGCCGCCGAGATGCACCCGATAGCGAACTTGCGACGTTCGATGAGCATTTGGCAGCGGCCGCTTGATTTTGACGATCATGCTAGGCTGGAGATCGAGTCCGCCGGCCTCGACCTCTTTCAGGGCCTCGGCCTTCGAGACTTGTTGCATCTCAAACCCGCCGGCTATGGGTGAGAGCGTTTTCAGGACATCGCCGGCGTCGTCGGTCCAAAGAGTTTCTTCCTCTTTCTGGCCGCCGGAAAAGTGGACGATCGATTCGATGCGCAGCAGCTTTCGATGGCCGGATTGGAGCGAGGTAGACTCGAATTCCTTGGCGTCCATTTGCGCATCGACAATTTGGCCGAGTTCGATTTGCAGCATTTTCAGCGTGCGACGCTCGCCGGACCGCATCGGTTTGCGCAAGAGCGATTGTTCGACGGCGAACGGACCGCCGCAGTCGGACGACCACGGAAGGGCGGTTCGCACCGGCGCAGATGCGTGGCCGGTCAATTCGATTTCGAGCCGGTTGCCGACGACCCGGCCGATGGTTCGGATGGGATGATCGCCGATGCTCATTTCACATTCGGCTCGTAGAAGCCGGCCTGCCGTGTTTTCGACGGCCGCGATGCGAAGGTCTTGCCGGTTTTGATCGTTTCCACGCCGTAGCGTCATTCGCACGAAGCTGTCGGTTCGCAAAACATCGCTTCCAGCTTCCACGTCACGATGAACCGTGGTATGGCCGTATCCGACGCGACGGCCTTGCACGAAAAGGCTATTCCAACATTCCCGTTCCAGTTTGCGGGCAGCCGGCAGTGACGCGGGCTGGTTGGTCGCGGGCGCGGCGGCAGGCGGCGAGGGCGAGCAGCCCGATGAAATCAGCAATCCGGCGATAATCGACGGGGCAATAGCGGCTAAAATTCGGCTCATGGAGACCTTTCGCATTGCGGAGAATGGGACGGTTTTTAGTGTAGCCGAGATTGTGGAAAATGGCTAGCCGGCGGTTGGTATGGCAAAAAATCCTGGCAAAGCTGTCGTTCTGAGCGCAGTGAAGAATCTCGCCGGGACTTCGGAGATTCTTCGCTGCGATCAGAACGACAAAATCGCCAAAAAAACAATTATCACGACCGCCGCGCTTGCAAACTTTTCGCCACCCGACGCATTGGACATTCGGACCGGAAAGTTTCGGCAAGAACTTGTTGTGGCGGACGCCTGTCAAGTTTTCCGGTGCTAGACTAACGTAACCGGCGGCTTGCCGGCGATTGAGGCGGCCGAAGCGACTATTGCTGGCCCAGTGATTCGATGAGGAAAAGTCGTTCGACGGCGCAGGAAATGACGGTTTGGAGGGATAGGGGGATCGTTCCGTCTATACCGAGTTAAGACGTAAAATTAGCCGGCGAACAATGGCGCGCCGGCGGCGAACCGTGACCTAGGTTTAGGTAGACAGATACAGACCCCACCAAATTGCCCGCCATTAGATTGAGAATACGATGGGTTTTCTGAAACGATTCTTCCGCAATGTGTTGCGCGAAGGCGAGATGCCGACAAGCGCCAGCAGCTTCGAGCAATTGAGCGAAGCGGAGCTGGAGTCGCACTTGAAAGTGGCTCGCTACGGCGATTTCACCATGACCGACGCCGTCCGGCCGTCCTACGATCTGCAGGTGGTGCCCGCCCAGGGGTTTCGGCACGACTATTATCGCGACGAACAGAACCACGGCAGCGTGCCGGTGTTGATGGCCTCGGTGTCGCGCGAGCGGCTCTTCGAGACGTTCATGGATTTGCTCGATCCGCTGGGCTTCACCGTCGATGTCGTGTTGGAAACGAGTCACAATCGGCACAGCAAGGGCCATACCGACCTCTACCGCGAGCATATCGATTTGCCGGTCCTCAAGAGCGTGCTTTGGGAATACGAAGACCTACTGATGAACGACGGCTGCGCTGGGCTCGCCGTGCTCAACCCCGACGTTCCGCACGAAATCCAATTCGACGAACACAAGCTGCTAATCGTCTACGGCGAGGAGCTGAAGGAGTTCGAAAACGCCTTGTGCCAACATGCGATCGGCTGCAACGAGCAACTCCGCTTCCTGACGGAAGCCGAGCACGTGCATTCTTCCAGCGACACCTACGCTCAACAATTCGACGAATTGCGCACCCGGCTCGGCATGGACGGCGATTTTTCGCAAGAAACCGAAGCCGACGACTGGGGAGCGGAAGCAAGATAAGAGGCCGGGGATTGGGGATCGGGGGATTGGAAATGGGGGATTTCCGATTTATGATGGAAGAAATGAAGTCGGAGAATGGAGAGCAAAACGACGCGGCGGCGTGTCGCAACGCCTCATGATAAAACATTGCAAAACTGCAAGCAGCTTTCTGCATGTCCTCCCCAATCCCAAGTCTCCAATCTCCAGTCCCCAATCCCCGGCCTCCAATCCCCCGTCCCCCGCTCATGTCCCTCATCCTCATCGGCTATCGCGCAACCGGAAAAACCACGCTTGCGAAACTGCTGGCCGAGCAACTTGGGTGGGACTGGATTGACGCCGATGTGGAAATCGAACGCAGGGTGGGCAAGTCCATCGCCAAGATTTTTGCCGAAGACGGCGAGCCGGCTTTCCGCGACACGGAAGCCCAGGTGATTGGCGATCTGTGCCGACGCGACCGTTTGGTTTTGGCCACCGGCGGCGGCGCCCCAATGCGAGCGGAAAGTCGACAGGCGATGCATGCCGCCGGGTCAGTCGTATGGCTGACGGCACGTCCGGAAACCATTTTGGCCCGCATGAACGCCGACGCCACGACGGCCGCGCGGCGTCCGAGTTTGACCGGGAAATCGCCGCTCGACGAGATTGTCGCATTGTTGGCCGTGCGCGAGCCGATGTATCGAGAGGCGGCCGATTGGGTCGTCGCAACGGAAGGCCGCACGCCGGAAGAGTTGGCGGCGGAGGTGATCGCAAAAGTGAAGATTGAAGAATGATGAACTTTTTCCTCGCCATTCCGATCGAAGCGCGCCTTGCGGCGGTGTTCCTGGTGGGAACGTGCCTCGGCGGCTTGGTGAATTGGGCGATTTACAGTTTGGCGTGGAACGCCCGGCCGATTAGTCCGTGGTCGCGTCCGCATCCTGCCGCACCGCCGCGATGTTTTTGCACGCGCGTGCCGATCTTCGGCTGGCTTGGGTTGAGGCGGGAATCGGAACTGTACGGCGCCGGGTTTTGGATTCGGCCCATGCTGCTGGAAGTGTTTTTCGGGCTTGGCCTGGCGTGGCTTTATTGGTGGGAAACCGAAGCGGTCGGCTTGCTCGGGCTCGGTGTTACCCGCCCGTTGCAGGCGCCATTGCCGCTGATTTTGCATTTCGAATTCGTCGCACACGCCCTACTTGCGACGTTGATGCTCGCGGCATCGATGATCGACACCGATGAAAAAATCATTCCCGACGAAATTACGATTGTCGGCACGCTTGTGGCGCTTTTGGCGGCGGCAGCTTGGCCGTGGTCGCTTTTGCCGTATGTGAGCGCGATCGGCGGCCAGCGGACGCTGGAGTTCATGCAGGTGGCTTCGCCGGAAGCGTGGCCTGCCTGGCTCGACGGCCGTCCGTGCGTCGGCTCCCTCGCAATCGCGCTGGGTTGCTGGCTGGCATGGTGCTTCGCGTTGTTGCCGCGCGTGTGGCGTGGGCGGCACGGGCTGCGCCTGGCGATGAAGCTCTGCTTGGCTCGAATTGCCCGCGAACCGAGCACCTACCGCATTTTCCGCATGGCCGTGATGGGCGGCATTGCCATTGCCATCGTCTGGTTCCGCAGCGGCAACGGCAATGGCGACGGCTGGCGGGCGCTGCTCAGTTCGCTGGTAGGCATGGCGGCCGGCGGCGGACTGGTTTGGGCCGTGCGCATTATCGGCTCGGCCGTCCTGCAACGCGAAGCGATGGGCTTCGGCGACGTGACGCTGATGGCCATGATCGGCGCGTTCCTCGGCTGGCAGGCCGCTTTCATGATCTTTTTCCTCGCTCCGTTCGCCGGCTTGGCCGTCG
>CAZWNM010000312.1:0-4139 GCA_964635765.1 uncultured Planctomycetaceae bacterium
TCCCCTGGTGAGGTCAGCACCAAAATCCGTCTTGAAAAAGTTATAGAGCTTGTTAAGTTCTCGCGTTGCTTGTGCGGCGGCCGTTTCGTTTATCTCTCCAACCTTCGCGTTCAACGACTCGGGCGTAGCCTTGCTAAGTTGATCTAAGGCTGCCGCATAGGCTTTGGCACCCGAACCGGCCAACCGGAACTCACCATTATTGGCTCGCATATTGGGCAATAATTTGCCAAGAGCCTGCTCGTTCCCATCAACGGAGTCGGTCAAGAGTTTGAGAAAGCCGCCAAACCCGTAGGCAGCGACACCAGCCGCCGCGGACTCGACGTTCAATTTCTTAAACGCCTCTTGCATCGCTTCGGTTGGTTTCAGCAGTTCGGCTTCCAAACCGCGTAATTGAGTGGCCGATTCGGACGCTTTGAGTCCACCAAGGGAGAGTGCAATCAAAGCCGCCTGCGACTCTTCCATCGTAATGCCAAGTTCACGACCCATCGGCAAAACTCGGGCCAATGCCGTGCCTAAGTCGTCCATTCGCATGTGACCCAACGCGATTGTCTTATCAAACTGGGCCGCGCGAATCCCCGCCATTTCCGAGCCTTCGCCATAAGCGTTCAACGACCCGGCGACAAGTTCGACCGCCTTGCCAAGTTCTTGACAACTCGTTTTCGCCAAATCATTTGAAGCAACGAGAATATCGCTCTGCTGTTTCTGAGAGGTAAACTGGTTGGATACCGTCTGATACTGAGCTTCCGAGACGTTCTCCAGCGGTTGATTGAACTGGTTCGATTGCCGAGTGACATTCGCCGCAATCTGGTCAAAACTACGCGATTGATCGACGGCGTGAAGTTCGCTGACTGAACTGGAAAACTTCAAGTAATCGTGATAGGAACCTTGGACTATATCCCGAGCCGTATTAAGTCCACGGACCAACATTTGAGTCTGGATGACACGGCCAACGGTCTCCACACTCAGCAACCAGTGGTTCGTCTGTTCGGTTAATTGCTTCGTCGCTGTGGCCGCGTCATTAACATCTTTCGTATGGCTAGCAACCGTTTTCCGTGCCCCAACCTTATCGAGTGCATCGGCTGCCAGCTTGGCGCTCTTCGCAATATCATTAAGCGAACTGATGAGCGTCGGATCAATATGAGGCGATTTCAGATTGCTGAGTTTTTCAAACGCTGTAGCGCTACGCTCAATGGCCTTCGTGGCTACATCGCCGAACTTGGTGTATTCCGTATTAAGCTGGGTCAGGGTGGTGAACACCTGATCGGCTTTCAGAACCATCTCTTGGCGAATCAGTTCTGCACTTTCGTCAGCCATGATTTCAACCTACGCGAACAGACTTATTCGTAATAAAAAGGGTCAACGCCGGCATGGATACCATGATCTGCCTCAACGCCTGACGGCCCTTTTCTTGGAAGTGGTACGGACCTGGATGCTTGAGATGAAAACCCCATTGCGTTGCATCGTGGTATTCGTTGATGATTAAGTGAGCCAATGTGGTGCTGTAGCTAAAGCTGTAGGTGCTTGTCTCTTTGTTGGCCTCAAAAGTCGCATCGCCGAGGTTGTAACCGAGTTCCGTTCGACTTTTGGCGACCGGCTCGATTGGCCACAAAAACCTGACGTGATTGGCCAGATCGAGAAACGTCGCCCTCGATGCGCCGCTCCACACTGGGATAATGTCGTTCGCATTTTGCAGCCACGCCTTCGCAGCCTCGGTGATTGTCTCCAATAGGCGTTCGTGCGTTGCAGTCCGATAGCCGCTTATATTGATCTGCGGAATCTGCAACTTTGCAGTCAAGCCCATCGGACCCTCCTACGGCTTCCGTGCCCCAGCCAGTGCTATCGCACGTTCCTCTTCGTCATACGTGCAAATCTGATCGAACGTGAGAATGTTCGCTTGCGTCTGCACACCACACTCATCCCACGATCCTTTCACGCCGGGCGGACGTATGCCGAGTCGCACACACGCCCGCCAAATCGCATGGTCAGTCGTCCGATATTGCGGCCACGTTATTTCGGCGACTCCGGCCGCTGACCAAGTAGAAAAAGCGCGCGGGCCTTTTCCAGCTTCGCTTCGTCAAGGCTGTTGGCTTCGAGTACCGTCTGGTACACGCGGTTACACTCGAATCGGGTAAACTTATTCGCCAACAGATCGGTTTCCCAGTTCGCCCAAGTGGACGGCTGCTCCAACTGCACCAAGTCCCACTCAATGTTGCTTGGTTCCAGCGACCTGATGACAAGATAAGCCCACCAACGCTTCTTATGCTCCGCCATCGCCGCAACATAGTCCCGGTTGGTGTCGTCAACCGTCTTTGAGCCGTCGGCATTCAAGACTGCCGGCGCGGGCGGTTCCGGGCACAATTTATGAAACTCGTCCATGTCCGAGAGGCCACGAGCGCGGAAAACGATGTTTCCGGCGGCTCGCGGCAGGACAAGAAACGCTTCAGGAGGAAGTGTCTTCGGATCAATACCAGCAATCTTCATAGAACCCTCGCAAAGTTAGAGTTACCAGACCGATCCTTCGGTCTTACGCACGGGTGATGATCGGCTCCGTCGCGTTGCACTTGCCGTCAATCGAAATAGCGGAACTCTTGAAGTCGGGTCCGCGTTTCTCCGAACGGAACTGAGGAAACACATACTTTTCCGACTGAGCCGTTCCGCAAGTCGGCGTGTGAACGACAACAAGGTCCACGGCATACGGTTCGCAATCGCCACCCGTACTGACCCACTCGGAAGCGTTTCCGTTCTGTTTGATCGCTTCCATCGGGGTGATGCTCTCGCCGGTGCCGGAGATCGTGGAAGTCCAGGTAAAATTCAAGTTCACATCCATCGGCACTTCGTCGCCGTCGCGCACACTGTCGAGCAGGCCGCGATCGAGGTCGTAGTGATATTGCGACGATTCGGAATACTTCAAATCGCCGTCTCCGATCTTGACGGCCAGTTCTTGCGGCGCAAACGTGATAGCCGCTTTGGCGGCATAGGTTCCAGCGCCCAACGCCGGGGCGAATGTGACCGCCGTGGTCGGACCACCCGTGGCCGGAGTGCGCGACGTGACAACGTGGACCGTCGGCACCGTCTCACCCGCAATCGTAAACCGCGCGCCAACGGGCACCGCGTTCGGGTTAATCGTGTTCACGGCCACTGACTCCACGGTCAATGTCGTGTCGTTGGCCACCGGGGCTGCTGTGGAATCGGCCGTACCAGCCAAGCCGTCCTGAAGTTTCACATCGCAATGCCGAAGTTCAATACGAAGCATGTTGTATCTCCTAGTTGTCAGTCAGTTCGATCATGTAACTACACTCGCACTCGGTCTGACGAATATGATCTACTTCGTGTACTTGACCGAACTGCGACGTTCCCATGACTTTGCCAAAACGCGGAACGAGGCAACCGATATGGATAAGCGAGTCCTCGTAATCCCCGCTCTCGGACCCAAAGTTGTAAACGGGGATTTCATCATCCATTGCCGCCTGAAACACCCCGGCGTATTTCAACAAGTCGTAAGCGTTCTTGCGGCTATCAAATCGGCTCGAAAGTAAAATGTTCGCGGTCACGAACGCTTGATAATAGTTGTTGCTCAACTCTCGATAGAACGGGCCATTGATATGAATTTCCGCCCGGTCCCCGGCACGCATAAACGTCTCCGTGCGTTCGTCCAGCATGTCCACAATCACCGGCAGTCCCATTCCTTTGGCCGTCTTTTTCAAATAATCCGCCAGGGATGCGACGATCCATCGAGACCAATTTGCGTTAGCCATTGGTTGTAACCCCGACAGAAGAACCGGCTCGCACAACAATCACTTGTTGCGGCACTTCGCCGACAAGTTCCCGACCCGTGACGAGCCATCCGTGGTTTGCTTCACACATCTCCACCAAACTCACTTGGTACTTACAGCCCTTAACGACAATCCAATCGTCATCCGTTAGAGTCGTAAGGTTGCCCACATCGTTGTAGTCGATGATGAAATCGCAGACATTCACGTCGTAGAGACCACTTTTCTTGGCAGTCGCACGCGCCGCATCACGGCGCGATTGCTTCGACGGAAGTTTTACGGCACGATCAACATGCACGACCTCGACGGAAACAGTGCAAACGCCTGTTTGAGTGTCCGTGTCGGCGGAAAGCAACTTATAAATATCCA
>CAZWNM010000313.1:0-4124 GCA_964635765.1 uncultured Planctomycetaceae bacterium
GGCGATCTTCCATCAGGTCGAAAAGCAGCACGTCGATTGCACCCAGGCGTTTCAAGCCATGGTCGTCGATGGCGAACGCGAAGTGATTGACGCCAAGACCGACAAGAAGACAAAGACGCCGGACCCGAAGTCGAAACTCGTCGTCGAGTACAGCCAAGAACTCGTCGACAAAGTGCTGGCCGCAAAGGGCGAGGCCGGCAAGGCCATCAGCGGCCGACCGACAAGCATGACGATCATCTACAGCTTCGGCGATTTCCATGCCGCCACGAAAGTCGTGCGGTCGGACGACAAGGACAAAAAAGCGAAGAAGATCGAGATTACTCGCGGCTGTTTGCCCGGCAATCGCTTCGCGGCGACCAATCCGTTCATCGACCTTGCCGCCGCTCGACGGGCATCGCTGAAGATCGACAACGCCCTGATTACGCCCGTGCCGAGCCAGTGGAGCGGATGGCTGACGGCGACGTGTCTTTGCTGTTGCATGGGATTTTTCGCCGTCGGTCCCGGCGTGTGTGTGTGGCTGGCCCTTTCCGAACTGATGCCGGCCCGCATCCGCTCCAACGGCATGAGCGTCGCCTTGCTATTGAACCAAGCGGCCTCAACGGTGGTTGCCGCCGTTTTCCTGCCGACGGTCGGAAAATACGGCTATACGACTATATTCATCGCCTTCGCCGCGTTCACGGTGATTTATTTCATCACCGCGGCGTTCTTCTTGCCGGAAACCAAGGGCAAAACCTTGGAGGAAATCGAAGAGCATTTCAGCGGGCACAAAAAGGTATAGGATTCGCGCCGATTGCAATAACCGCGCTACTCGTCCTCTTGCAGATCGGCTTCGGTAATCATCGCGAAGCCCTTGGCGGCCAGCGTCTCTTGAGCGATCTCGATGTTATCGACCATCAGTGCCACCGCTGCGTGGCCGCGCGGCGGAACCAGCAGCGGATACACCTGCGTGATGTTCACCTCGGCTTGCAACAATGCCGTGCAGATTTCCAACAGCGGCTGAGGACCGTCGGGCAGTTCCACCCCAATCAAATCGCTCTCGACAATCGCCAGCCCGGCGCGCTCCAAAATCTCGCGTCCCTGTTCGGGATGGCTCAACAGAAAGCGAACCAGGGCGCATTCCGCCATGTCGGAAACCGAGACGGCCGCGATTCGCACCCGGCTGCCCTCGAATCGGCGAAGAACTTCGAGGAGCTTCCCTACCTGATTGTCCAAAAAAACGGTAAACTGGCGGATGGCAGGATAGTTTCTCCCGCGCATCGTAGCATAGCCGGTGCCTGCCGATTCGCCGATGCTCATAAAAAAGCCTTTGTCTGCCAATGCACCTGTGCGAGGAAATCGCCGTGGAACAAAAGGACCGCCGGAGAGCCATCCAATATAGACCTAAACGGGCCTTGTGAGAAGCCGCCAAACTGGAAAGTCACAAAAAAATGCTAAAACAACACGAAATTGAGCTGCGCGTGCGTTATAAAGAGACCGATCCGATGGGGTTTTTGCACCACTCCAACTATTTTACCTATTTTGAAATCGGACGTACCGAACTCCTTCGCGCCGCCGGCGGAAATTATCGGAAGATGGAGGAGGACGGCCTGTTCGTCGTGGTGGTGAAGGCCGAATGCCGTTATCGCCGGCCGGCCCATTACGACGATCTCTTGCGGCTTCGCACCACGATCGTCCGGGTGACCCAGGCGAAAATCGAGCATGAATACGAGCTGTTCCACGGCGACGAATCGTTGGCCGTCGGTCACATTACCTTGGCCGTCGTCGATCGCAACGGCCGCGTTCAACCGGTGCCGGAATGGATGACGGCGGAAGAAAAAGTCAATTGACGCCGTGCAATCAATCGGCTTCCATAAAGAGGGGAAACCGAACCTCGTCAAACGTCTTTCTTTCCTTGAGGATGAAATCCAACTTGTTTTTTTGACCCAGCGATTCGTCACCCTTGCCCGCGTGCGTTGGGTCTTCCTTCATCGCATTGACGATGGATGATTTCAGGACGAATGTCCATGTTGTTTCCGCATCGACGACGAGGGCGATGACGGCCGTTTTGGAGTCGATTTTTTTATCGACGTAGAAGGCGCCGTCTTTCGTTGCAAAAACGCCGATATCGCCGATGACGGACCTCTTCGACAAAGCGCATTCCGATGCGTGGTCTTTTTCAACCCACAGCCGATCTTGCTTCGACAGCAACTTGAGCGGCAAGCGAACGGTTTCCGTGTAGCTATCCGTGTGGGTGACGGGAACGGGCTTGGTGATCGTGTATCCCCATTTTCTTATCTGTTGGTAACCGATATCCGTTACGCTTTCCTTTTCGTTGAGGATTAACGTGACCTCGCAATTTTTAACGGTCAGCAGTTCGCCTTTGTGTTCGCCGGCGTATTTTCCGCTCGTCACTTTCCAGGTGCGGCCGCTGCTTGCCGTTACGGCCGGCTTGGTCGCCGCGGCGGCTAACGTGCCAATGGTTAACGCCGCGATAACCCCCGCCGACAAATACGCCCGATGCCAATACATGACCGGCTCCCTGTTATTCGCCGTCGCACATTGCTGAAAAAGCGAAATTCAACATGAAAGATAACAGATTGTCGTTGAAAAGACAATCGCCTTACCGAGGGGGGCACGCCTCTCGACATTGCTTTTCCGACCCTCAATAAACGGGGTAAAAACCGTTGGGACACGCCAAGTTTTCTACTCTACAGCCCGTACAGTTCGCTCGCTTTCGCGGTCAAATGTTGGACGAGCGGCTCGGCGGAAAGCGGGCGGCCCGTGGCGCGTTTGACCAATTCCGCCGCCGAATATCGCTGGCCGTGGCAATGGATGTTCTCATGCAGCCAGGTGAATAGCGGCTGGAAATCGCCGCGTGCGAACGAACCGGCGAGATTGCCCATGTCGGCGTCGGCTTGGGCGAAAAACTGGGCCGCGTACAAATTGCCGAGCGCGTAGGTCGGAAAATAGCCGATCAGGCCGGCGCTCCAATGCACGTCTTGCAACACGCCGTCGCGATCGTCGGGCGGCGCGACGCCCAAATATTGCCGGTAGCGCTGGTTCCAAGCCGCCGGCAAATCGGCCACTTGCAAATCGCCGGCCAACAACGCCCGCTCCAACTCGAAGCGGATGAAAATGTGCAAATCGTACGTTGCTTCGTCGGCCTCGATGCGAATAAGCGACGGCCGCACGTCGTTAATGGCGAACAAGAAAGTGTCGAGCGGCACGTCGCCGAGCGCGGCGGGAAAATATGCTTGGGCCTTCGGATAGAAATGCGTCCAAAACGGGCGGCTGCGTCCGACCAGGTTTTCCCACAGCCGCGATTGCGATTCGTGGATGCCAAGCGAAACCGCCTCGCCCGGCGGCAGGCCGTAATGCTCCGTCGGCAACCCCTGCTCGTAAATCGCGTGGCCCGACTCGTGCAGAATGCTGAAAAACGCGGAGTTGAAAAAGGCCGGATCGAAATGCGTCGTGATGCGGCAATCGTTGGGGCCGAGCGTGCAGCAAAATGGATGGGCCGTCACGTCGAGTTGGCTCCGCGCGAAATCAAGCCCGATGGCTGCGGCCGCCTCGCGCCCGAACCGCTCCTGAGCATCGACGGGAAACGAGCGATGCAAGATCGACGTGTCGGGTTGCCGTCCGCTCTGCTGAATCTTCGCCACCAGCGGAACCAACTCTTCTCGAAGCCCTTCGAGAACCTTGCCGACGTTCGCGGTCAATTCATCCGGCTCGTATTCGTCGAGCAAGGCGTCGTAAGGACACTGCGCGTATCCGAGGGCCTCGGCCTGCTGGCGTTTCAGGTCGATGATTCGTTCCAACAGTGGGCGGAAAGCGGGAAAATCGTTCTTCTGCCGAGCTTCACGCCAAGCATGTTGGCCCAAGATCGTGGCCCGCGTGAGTTCTTCGACCAGCGATTGCGGCAATTTCACCCGCTTGTCACGCTGCCGCTTGAGGCGGCGAACGACGACGGCTGTATCGTTCGAGGAATCCGCAAGATCGACCGCGACGGCCAACTGGTCGAGTTGCTCGCCGAATTTCGCATCGACCCATTGCCGATGAACCAGTCCGGCGATCAAGGTCGATTGTTCGGCGCGATAATCGCCGGCGGCCCGGGGGAGATGCGTCTGTTCATCCCAGCCGAGAAA
>CAZWNM010000314.1:0-4120 GCA_964635765.1 uncultured Planctomycetaceae bacterium
GCGGCCGAAATAGACGGAGTTGCCGGGACAGGCGTCGATTCTGATTTCGCCCGCGAAAGGGCGACTTCCCGATCCGCGTCTTTCGCCGCGTGTTGATTTTGCTGCCGCTCGCGAATGGCGATCATCACCACAATGGCTGCCGTCAGACTGAGCCAAACCAGCGTGTGCGGATTTGTCGCACGCCGCCAAATGCGCCGGGCAAGCGGCTCGGCCGACTCTTTCGGCTCGTCCTCGAGGAGCATTCGACGTTCGGCCGCCCGCAACACCTGCCGGCTGATATCTCGGCCGATTTTCTCTTGCGGCAACGCTCGAATGGCCGCGCTCATGGCCTTCAATTCCTCGAACAGCCGCCGCGCCGCCGGATCGGTTTCCAGCAGACGTTCGGCCTCCGCACGTTCGGCGGCGTTCAATTCGCCGTCGAGGTAGGCGCTCAACAGTTTGTCGTGCGGCAAGGAAGACATGGCTAGTGGTTAGTGGTTAGTGGTTAGTGGCTAGTGGCTAGTGGCTAGTGAAAAGTGTCACGGTTTCTATCAGCGTTTTTTCACTGGTCACTAGCCACTAATTTTGTCAGCTTCTCTCGCAATTGCAACCGGGCGCGATGCAGCCGGCTGCGGACGGTGCCGATGGGCAAATCCAACATCTCGGCAATCGTTTCATAACAACATCCGTCGATCTCTCGCAATACCAGCACCGCACGATAATCGTCATCGAGTTGCGCAATCGCCTCGCGCACCTGGCCAAAACGCTCCTTCTGCTCCAAAATCTCGGCCGGGCCGCTTGCCTCGTCCGGAGGCTCCATGGCGGCTGCCTCCTTCATGCCGTCGAGCGAAAACGTCGGCCGACGCCGTCGCCGCTTCGAAACCGCAATGTTAAAGGCAATTCGATAAAGCCACGTGTAAAAGGCGCTGTGCTGGCGAAACGATTCCAGTTTGCAAAAAGCCTGGATAAATGCCTCTTGGACAATATCGCGAGCGTCCTCGGCGTGACCGACGACGTAGAAAACCGTATTGTACAACCGATCTTGATATTTCGAGACCAACTGCCCAAAGGCTTCCGAATGGCCGTTTAACGCCTTTTCGATCAGTGGGGCGTCGTCGCTCACGGGTAGCTCGCTGAATGTGGGACGCACCGCGATGGCCAAAAGTTCCCGCCGAACCTTCCGTATTTCGGCAAAGGGCGTCTCCATCTTGCCACTTTCGGGTCAATCTGTCAAATCCCTCCGGAAAAACTCGTCGCAACCGGCGGCTCTTAGCCGCCGGCGATTGAATTGCACATGGAACAGCACGACGCACGACGAGCAACGCTTTGCACCGTGCATTTTCTCCAGCCCAGGCGTTTGCGACTGGGGAAAATTGGAAAAATCGAAAAAGTTATTTTGCCAAGACCATCGCAACCAACGCGAGTATCCAAGCTGTTTCCAAGGCGACGGCGATCACTAGAAGCCAAGGCCGGCGGATGGCGGCGGTTGCAACGGGTGCTAGGGATGGATGCGGCATGGGGGATGAGGGGCTAGCGGTTAGTGGTCGATGCAAAATGGCAAGCAGTTTTCCGGTCTTCATTCCTCAATCTTGAACTGCTGATGGAAAGCAATGTCGAAGTCGTAAACGTCTTGGAAATCGACCTGGGCGTCGGACGGGGTTTTGCGCATTTGGCCGATGCGAATCAAATTAAAAACGATCTCGCCGAAATCGCCGGTCTTGTAAATGCCCCAGCGGTTCAGAACCATTTTGGCCATATAGCCGTATTGTTCCAAGGCGTAGCGGCGAATGGCTTCACAAAGCTCTTGGCCGGTGACGTGATGCTCGCGGCCGGTCGGCTCATCGTCTTCCGTCGGGCTCTCCGCGCCCATTTGCAAGACGGTTTGCGCATAGTGCAACGCGTTGAACAGGAACACATAGGCCCCGAATTTATAGCGACTATCTTCCTGGAGAAGCAGCGCGAATCGCTCGTCTTCGTGGAGAAGCAGTGAGATTGGATCCGACAGGTCGAGCATGAAAAAGTTTTCAGTTTTCAGTAGTCAGTTTTCAGTTTCCGGCAATTCCGCTTTCACTATCCGTCTTTTCGTCATCTTCCATCGGTTTGTCGGCGGCGACGTCTTCGGCGTTTTTAACGGCGTCCAGGGGCACGCCCGATTGCGCGGCTTCCTCATAGTCGTCGTATTCATAGCGAAGACAACATTTCAGCCGTCCGCAGCGGCCGGAGATTTTCGTCGGATCGAGCGTGGCCTTTTGCAGTTTCGCCATGCGCATCGAAACCGGCGGCATTTCAACCAGATGCGTGTTGCAACACACCGGGCAGCCGCAATCGCCGTAGTCGGCCAGCAGCTTCGCCTCGTCGCGAACGCCGATCTGCCGCATTTCGATCCGGGTTTGGAACTCGCCGGCCAGCGTGCGCACCAACTCGCGGAAATCGACGCGGTTTTCCGCCAAATAGTAAGTCACGACCCGCTCGCCGCCGAACAGTTGCTCGACATCGACCAATTGCATTTTCAAACCGAGCCGGTCGATATGCTGCCGGCAAACGTCGAAAAGCTCGTCCGCTTGACGGCGAAGCCGGACGAGTTCGTTACGGTCTTCGGCCGTCATTTCACGCAAGATTTGGCCGGCGCCGGGATCCTGAAGGGTGCCGACCGCTTCGGGCGTGGCCTCGCAAAGCACTTCGCCGGTCTCCAAACCGCGGTCGGTTCGCGCGATGACCAACATGCCGCGACGGCACTCGCCGCCGGCAACGCCCGAGAAAACGCCGAGCAACCGCATCGCTCCGTAACGAACCACATAATTAGGCATGGTTTATTCCAAGGTCGCAAGCCGCAAAAATCGCTCGTAGGCGCCGTCCCACGCCGCCGTGTTTTGCGGCGCATATTCCTCGACCGGGAAGCTCCGGCGAATAACCTCGCGGGCTTCGGCGATCGAGCCGACGTCGCCGGCCGCCACGGCTTGAATCATCAAGTTGCCGATGGCCGTGGCTTCGATCGGACCGGCCACGACGCGGCGTCCGCAGGCGTCGGCCGCGAATTGGCAAAGCTGCCGATTTTTCGTGCCGCCGCCGACAATGTGAATCGTTTCGATGCGCCGCTGATTCAGCTCCTCGCACATTTGCAGTACTTGGCGGAACTTCAGCGCGAGGCTTTCCAAAATGCAGCGGACGACCGCGCCCTTATCGTCCGGCGCCAATTGGCCGGTGTTGCGGCAAAACGCGCGAACCGCCTCCGGCATATCGGTGGGAGTGGAAAAATCGGCGGCGTCGGGATTGATAAGCGACTGCAACGGCGCGGCCGCGGCGCTAAGCTGGTTGATCGCCTCCCAATCGAGATTCGCGCCGGCCAAGTTCCACGCTCGGCGGCACTCTTGCACGAGCCATAGGCCCGTGATGTTCTTCAGCAATCGCGTGGCGCCGCCGACGCCGCCTTCGTTCGTGAAATTGAGTTTCAAGACAGCTTCGGACATGACCGGCTTCGGCGATTCGATGCCCATGAGCGCCCACGTGCCGAGGCTGATGTAGCACCAGTCGGGCGTTTCGCCGGGCCGGCTGGCGGCGGGCACGGCCATCACCGCGCTGGCCGTATCGTGCGAGCCGGGCAACACGACCTTCGTGTTCGTCAGGCCGGTTTCGGCGATCAAATTCGCACGCAACGGGCCGAGCGTCGTGCCGGGCTGGCCGACCGGCGAAAATATCCGCATTGGAAGCGAAAACTTGCCCAATAGCTCCAATGCCCAATCGCCGCGAACCGGATCGTAACACTGGCTCGTGCTCGCCTCGGTCATCTCGTTGCACTTGACGCCGGTCAACAGCCAATGGAACAGGTCGGGCATCATCAACAGCGATTCGGCGATATCCAACAGGGGCGAACCGGCGAGCTTCATCGCCAAAAGTTGATAAAGCGTGTTGATCTGCATGAACTGCAGGCCGGTGCGGCGAAAAATTTCTTCACGGCTGACGATTCCGAACGCTTTTGGCATGATGCCGTTGGTGCGGCTGTCGCGATAATGATAGGGATTGCCGAGGAGTTCGTCGCCGCTGCCGAGCAGTCCGAAATCGACGCCCCAGGTATCGACGCCGACGCTGGCGATGTCTTTGGTTTTTCGCCGGCGACGCGAAGGCCCTCGCGCACGGCAGCCCA
>CAZWNM010000315.1:0-4112 GCA_964635765.1 uncultured Planctomycetaceae bacterium
TGCAACTGCGCGCCGATGCCTTCCAAATTCAAGCCCATGATGATCTCGAAATTCTTCTGCGAATCGGACGACATATAATCCGTATGCGGATCGAACGACAACGTGAATGCGTTCAGATAGATTTCCAGCAACTCGTTGCTGTCAGTCTGGTGCATCCGCCTGGCGAAACTGTGATAGCGATGGCTCAGTTTGTCGTCGGCTTCCTTGCCCTCTTTCTGCTCTTCCTTCTTATCCGACGACTTCAGCACCAGCAAATCGTATTTGATTCGCTTCCGCCAACGGGCCTTCGCCTCGTCGGGCGTGCGCGGATACTGAACCACGTCGCGATTGGTCGCCATGTCCTCGTCGGCCGTGAAGTCCAACGGCGAGGCCAAAATCTCGTCCACCATCTTCACCCGCTCGTCGATTCGTCGCAAAAACACCGAAAAAACGTTGTAGGCGAAACTGATGTCGCCCCCGCGGATCATGTTGCATAACTCGTCTTGCTGCTTCGTAAACTCGTCAATATCCGACTGATAAAAATAAACCTTCATCGGGTCCAGCGATTTCAGAAACATATCGAAGGCTCGTTCCGAAATCTCCTTGTCCAGCGGATGCCTGGAAAGATGCAATTGTTTGACCAACGATTCCACCGCCAGAGTAATCTGCCGATCGCTCGGGCCCGGCTCCACCGGATCGGCCCAGGCAAACGGAACCACGGCGGCAATGAAGGCAGCGGCAACCAACCCACGAACAAAAAACGACGGTCTGAAACTCATTGGAATACCCCTGAGGGCCTTGGATGTTTAGGAAAAATAACCAATTCACGCAAAAGATTCTTCCCCGATGTGTAATCTTATCATCCTACTCCGACTGGGCAAGAGAATCAAGATCGAACCAGGAAGACCCAGTCGTGGGGTGGATGCGCGCCGGCCGGTGCAATCGGGACATTTCGCCACGCTCAAAATGATGGTTGCCGCCGATCCACACTTCTTGCCAAGACATGCGATTGGGGGCAAAAACGGCTGACCCAATCCATGCTAACGCGACACTTCCGTGGTCGAACGGCGAGCCGTCCAGCCGGAGGCGGGCAACTGCTGACTGTTAGACGACGGTTCCGACGCCGAATCTTCGGCCACGAGAACCGGCCCGGCCGATGACGCGGCCGACGACAGCGATGCCGTGGATGTCCTGGTCGGCTCCGCAGTTGGAACCTGACCGGTTTTTTCGACCACGCGATCGGAGGTGGAAGCGAGCTGCCGCGAGTCGGCGACTTCGCCGGTGTACACTCGCTTGGGCGTTCGCATCTGCGTCGGCGGCTGTGTTCGAGCGACCATTTGCCCTTGCGGCCGGCCTTGCCACCTGGCCTGCATTTGGGCTTGGCTTTGCGATTGCCGTTGCGATTGAGCTCGTGCCTGTCGTTGGGCTTGCATCGGTTCTTGCGTCAGCCCTTGTTGTGGGCGTACTTGGTTTCTAGCCTGCGGCCGCCCATTGACGGAATTATAGGCGTTGTACGAGACCAACTGCTCTCGATCTTCCCGCTGTTCTCGATACGCCCGCTGCCCCCGCGGATCGTTCCTGTAGTACCGCGTTGACGAACGCGCGGACGACGTCGGCGTTTCCAAGTTTTGCTTGGGAACTGGTCGCTTGGCCGGAGTCGGCTGAGGCGCCGGGGTGGGCGGGCCCGCTTGCTCGAACGACGCCTCCGGTGAGCCATCGAGAATCGAACCGGCCCTCGAATGCGAGCCAGAGCAACTATTGCAACCGCAACCGTCTGGGCTCGAATATACTGGGCCAGAGTAGTCGTAGGGACGGCAGCACATGGTGCAACCGGTCGTTGTCAGCAAAACCGCCATGGCGACACAGCCGAAAATGACTCGGAACATAGGAAATCCTTTTCCTCTAAATAGCAACGAAAAGACATCTGCCGAACAGTCGCAGTAGACCAAGACAAGTCACAGCGGTATTTTTCGGCCAAAAAGTTTGCCCAATCCGCATCTTTTCGGAAAATGGGCAAAGATTAACGCGCGGTTGGAAAATTGGGCAACTTGGATAGCGCAGAAAAAGAGCCGGGCCTGCACAAGGCAGACCCAGCTCAACTTTTTCAGACTCGGGTTTCCCGAGACGGAAAGGCTTAGGCCTTCTTTTCCCTGACCGGGACCGGAGGAGCAACCGGGGCCGGAGCCGGACCGGTATGCATCTTCGGAGCAGCCGGAGCGCAGCACGAAGCGGCAGGCTCGCAGCACGAGGACGCATGCTCGCAGCAGCGACCCTTCGCCGCATGGCGAGCGCGGATACGCTCACACAGCGACACGCGGCACTTCGGTTCGCAGCAAACCGGTTCGCAGCATGCCTTCGGGGCACAAGCGGCCGGGGCGCAACACGCCTTCGGTTCGCAAGCGGCCGAACCGCAGCTCCGAACGCGTCGGCAGTGGTGCGGGCGGCACGACTTCGGCTCACAAGCCGGAGCACAAGCCTTCGGGGCGCAGCAAGCCTTCGGCTCGCAGGCCTTCGGCGCACAAGCGGCCGGGGCGCAGCAAGCCTTCGACTCGCAAGCGGTCGAACAGCAGCGCCGGCTGTGCCGGCAGCGATGCTCGCGGCCGCACTTCGGCTCACAGGAAGCCTTCGGCGCACAAGCACAAGCGGCCGGGGCGCAAGCCTTCGGCTCGCAAGCGGCCGAACAGCTCCGAGTGTGCCGGCAGTGATGCTCGCGGCCGCACTTCGGCTCACAACTGGCCGGAGCGCAACAAGCCTTCGGAGCGCAAGCGGCCGGAGCGCAAACCTTCGGCGCACAGGCGGCCGGGGCGCAGCAATCGGCTGCAACCGCGTTGCCCGACAGGGCGAATCCAAGCACCGCAACGGCGATGCCAAACAAATACGTGCGATTCATGGTAGTAACCTCCAAAAAGGTACCGTAGCGTTAAAAAAATTTACACAACCGTCTGACACCGAACTTTCCGACCGCGACGGCCTAAGGCCGGAAAGATTTTTCCCGTGTGATGTTTTGCGCTGTGTCGCCGTCCGTCACTGGTTCAAGCGTTTTCTTGCCGAGGCACGTTTTGCCCAACCAAATCTGACGGCAACGGATACACAGCTTCGGACGATAGGCTAACATAGTCAGGTTCGTTGTCAACCAGTGCGGCGTAAAAATATATCGATTACGTCCCATGGGCATATTGGGGGCAACACGCCTATTGCGTAGAAAAATCTAGGTCACGAACCGGGCCGGAAGAGATTTGGAAACGAAAAAAGGAGATTCCCAGTGGGAATCCCCTTCATGTTTTGCGACCTAAGTTCTTTTATAATAGCGGGTTAGAATAAAATACGGATTATTCTCCTGCCGGCAACTTTTGGCGAAATCGATGTCGCCTGGAATCGTTATTTTGGGTGGCAGTTGGAAAAAACTGAATATTTACCCAAATTAACCATTTTATCGACGTAGGGAATTTTCTGAATTTCCAACACCATTAGCCGAGTTGCTTTCTTCCTTTTCCATCCGGCGGTGCATCTCTTCGCGCACCCACTGCTGTTTGCGTTGCATGTCTTCGGGGTCTTCAAATTTCAACACGAGCGGCGATTCGTCGGGGAAGATTTGGATAGCCAAACCGACAATGCGCCAGCCTTCGGCCTCGCGTCGCAACACCCAAATCGCCTCGTCCGCTTTCAGTTGCCCGTCAGAGTCCAGATCGCTCCAAGTGCAAGCCACTCGGGCGCCGTCGTCGCTGACATAATCAACTTTGCCGATGACAAACTTGGCTGTATCGCTGGCCGGCGGGGTAACGCTGCGATTCAGCGCCGCGTTTTTTTGCCGGGCAAGCGTGCTCAGCATTGCCGTCGCAGCCTTATCGTTGCCGGTTCGAACGGCTTCGAGAAACTCGGCTGTCGCGGCGGCCGGCCCCTCGAGTTTAGCCGGCTGCGCGGGTGCTGTGGCGTTGTTTGCTCCATTCATTCCAGAGGAAGACACCGCCGAGGGATCGGCGCCAGCCTGTTTGCCGCAACCTGCCGCAATCAGAAGCAAGACCGCCGCCAAGGCAATCCCGTGCCTCTTGCACATATTCATATTGACCTCCATTGTCGCCACGATAGCGTGGCAAAGTGTCGCAGGAATTGCGATTGGCGTCAAGACGGAAAAC
>CAZWNM010000316.1:0-4112 GCA_964635765.1 uncultured Planctomycetaceae bacterium
GGCCACGCAAAACCCGATCGAGCAGGAGGGCACCTATCCGCTGCCCGAGGCCCAGGTCGATCGTTTCATGCTCAAGGTGAAGATCACGTATCCCGAGCCGGACGAGGAGCAGAAGATTCTCGACATGGCGCTCGACGAATCGGCGGGCGCGATCAAGCCGGTGCTTTCGCCCGACGACGTTGTGGCCATGCAGGAAGTGGTCAAGCTGATTTACGTCGATCAGCAGATCAAGCAATACATTCTCAATTTGGTTCGAGCGACGCGCGATCCGGCCGCGTTTGGAATGCGCGAGCTTGTTCCGCTGATCGAATACGGCGCCTCGCCGCGCGCGACGATATATCTCGGCATGGGCGCCCGCGCGGTCGCCTTCCTGCAAGGCCGCGGCTACGTGACCCCTCAAGACGTGAAAGACATCGCCTACGACGTGCTGCGTCATCGCATCATCGTGAGTTACGAAGCCGAGGCCGAGCAAAAGGCCAGCGAAGATTTAATCAAAACGATCTTGAATACCGTACCGGTACCTTAAAGAAAAAGGGGCTAGGGGCTAGGGACTAGGGGCTAGATTTTCACGCTTCTAATCTCAAATCTCTAGCCCCTAGTCCCTAGCCCCTAGCCCCTAGAATGTCCGACCCAGTCCTCGATATCCTGAAAAAAGTCCGCCATATCCAAATCGTGGCGAATCGCACGGTCAACGACCTGCTGGCGGGCCAATATAAAAGCGTGTTTCGCGGCCGCGGCATGGAGTTCGACGAGGTCCGCGAGTATCAGCCCGGCGACGACATCCGCACGATCGATTGGAACGTCACCGCGCGGGCCGGCACGCCGTTCATCAAGCGGTTTTGCGAGGAACGCGAGCTGACCGTGCTGCTCCTGGTCGATATTTCCGCCTCCGGCATTTTCGGTTCCGTGTCGCAGGCGAAGCTCGATCTGGCCATCGAAATGGCGGCACTGCTGATGTTTTCAGCATTGAAAAACAACGACAAGGTCGGGCTGCTGACGTTCGCCGACGGCGTATGCGACTATTTCCCGCCGCGCAAGGGCAAGGCCAACGTGTTGCGATTGATCCGTCAACTGGTCACCGTCGAACCGACGGCCGGCGAAACGAATCTCGCCACGGCGTTGGAGTATCTCAATCGCGTGCAGAAACGCCGGGCCGTGGTTTTTCTGCTGAGCGATTTTCTCGCCCCGCCCGCCCGGCATGCGATGGCCGTGGCCAATCGGCATCACGATCTCGTGGCGGTCACCGTCGGCGACCCGCGCGAGGAAGCGTTGCCCGACGTGGGATTCATCACGCTCCGCGACGCCGAGACCGGCGAGTCGGTCGAGCTCGATACGCATCATCCGCAAGTGCGAAGTTTGTTCCAGAGCCGCGCCGCTGCCCGAGCGGTCGAATTGTCCGATCGGCTGAAAAAAGCCGGCGTCGATCAATTGGCCGTTCGCACCGACGAAGATTATCAAAAAAGCCTCCGCCGCTTTTTCCGGATGCGAGAAAGGCGGTTCCGATGAAACAAATTGCAGAATACACCACGGAGGCACGGAGGAAACGGAGAAGAGATGTGGAGATTACTGATAGCCGTCATTCAATGCTAAACGCAAACTTATTGTTTCCACGATGTCTTTGTGCACTTATCCGTCCTTTCCTCCTGCTTTCTCCGTGTTCTCTGTGTCTCCGTGGTGTTCTTTTTACGCATCTTTCTATGGTAGTCGCGTGTTTGTTCGTCAGCGTATCTTTTTTTTCCGGCTGCAATACAAGACACGCCGCGAAACAAGAAGACCTGGCGAAACACGCTCGAAGCCAAGTGGAACGAGGGCCGGTGCGAGTGACGGCCGAAGTCCGGCCGGCTCGGCCGCGATTGTCCGACGAGCCGATGCTCACGTTGACCATCGATGCCGAAGAAGGTGTGACGGTCGAAAAACCGCTGTTCGGAACTTCGCTCGGCAAGTTCGCAATTTGCGGCCTGCGCGAACCGCTGCCGAAAACCGACAACGGCCGCGTTATCATCCAACAGATTTACGCCTTGGAGCCGACCGAGACCGGCCGGCTGCGAATTGACCCGATCCCGGTTGCGTTCACCGATCGGCGATCTAAAGGTGACGGCCGTGAATACACGATCGAAACCGAGCCGCTGTCGATCGAAGTTACTTCGATCGTCGGCGACAAAACTCCGAAACTCAGTGATTTACGCGGGCCGGCCGCGCCGATCGCATTGGCCTCCGGCGTGCCCGGCTGGCTGGGGATCGCCTTGCTTGTCGTCTTCGTCGCCGCCGCGCTCGTCGTTTGGCGAAAACGGTGCGGCCGTCAAGAAAAGGCCGTGGATGCGGTTGTACTCACACCGGATGAGTTGGCCAACATGGAATTGGACAAACTCGTGGCGTCGGGCCTTGCCGCGACCGACGTCAAACAATTTTACGTCGCGCTGACAAGCATCGTGCGCCGATACATCGAACGCACAACCGGCATCCGCGCGCCCGAGCAAACCACGGAGGAATTTCTGCGGGAAATTGGAAAGAAACAATCGTTTAAACAGGACGTGTCCATGAAATTGCGATACTTCCTCGAATCGGCCGACCTTGTGAAGTTCGCAACGCATCAGCCGCTGTCGGACGACATCGACGAGAGTGTTCGGCGGGCGAGATTGTTTATCGGAGCGAAAAAGACAACACCATGACAGGCTTTCGCTTTCAAGATCCGCTGTGGCTCGTGCTGCTGGCGCCGCTTGCGGCGCTCGCGTGGCGGCTTGGCCGGCGACGCGCGGACGCGGTGACGTATTCGAGCGTCGAACTGTTGAAAACGCTGCCGACGACTGCGGCGCAGCAAGTCCGCCGCGAGCTGCCGTGGCTCGGCCGGCTTGGCCTTGCGATGTTGATCGTCGCCTTGGCCCGGCCTCAATTGGGCCGTGAAGAACATCGCGTGCAGGCGGAAGGCATCGCCATCGAAATGTGCATCGACCGCTCCGGCTCGATGCAGACCAAGGATTTCGAGCTGGACGGCCGGCCGGCGTCGCGGTTGGATGTCGTCAAGAAAACGTTTCGGCAGTTTGTCGACGGCGGCGGTGGTTTGCGCGGCCGGCCGGACGACATGATCGGGCTGATCGATTTCGGCGGCTACGTCGAAGTGAAATGCCCCTTGACGCTCGACCACGGCGCCCTCGACCAAATGCTCGACACCGTGAAAATCGCCGAGCCGATCGTCGATGCCGCCGGCCGAATCGTCAATCCGAAATTGGCGCAGGAAGATCAATCGACTGCCATCGGCGACGCCTTGGCCACCTCGGTCGATCGCCTGAAGCCAATCAAAGCGAAAAGCAAAATCATCATCCTGCTTTCTGACGGCGCGAGCAACTCGGGCATTTTGCAGCCGGATGAGGCCGCCGAGCTCGCCAAGACGTTCGGAATCAAAATTTATACCATCGGCATCGGCACGACCGGCGTCGCGCCGGTGGAAGCGACCGACCCGTTCGGCCGCACCGTGATGGTGCCGCATGAGTTGGAGTTCGACGAGGCCGCGATGCGGAGGATCGCCGAGACGACCGGCGGGCAATACTTCAGCGCCCAAGACACCGCGTCGCTCGCAAACATTTACGCCGAAATCGACAAATTGGAAAAAACGGTTTCCGAAGGACGCGTTTACACATCGTATCGGGAGCTTTTCGAATATGCGTTGCTGCCTGGCTTGGCTTTGATGTTGTTGCAAGTCGTGTTGGTCAGCACGCGGTTTCGGACGCTGCCGTGAGAAGAGAGGGGCTAGGGACTAGGGGCTAGGGACTACATTCTCCAGCCGTTAGCCCATAGTCCCTAACCCCTAGCCCCTAGTCAGCGATGCATTTCGACCATCCCACAATCCTGTTGCTCCTTTGGCTTCTGCCCGGCGTGGCGGCGTTGCTCGTCGTTGCGCAAAAGCGGCGTACGGCGGCGGCGCGGCGATTCGTCTCGCAGCCGATGATCGCGCGGCTCATGCCCGATTTGCACGGATCGCGGCCGTGGATCAAGGGCACGCTGTTGCTTTTGGGCCTCGCGCTGCTCGTCGTCGCGGCGGCAGGACCGCAGTATGGCGTTTTTTACGAGAAGGTGAAACAACGCGGCGTCGATTGCTTCGTGTTGTTGGACGTTTC
>CAZWNM010000317.1:0-4108 GCA_964635765.1 uncultured Planctomycetaceae bacterium
AGGACGGAGCCGATATGGTGGACGGCGTTGTCAATATCCCCCTCCCGGGGAGAACGCTCATTTCCGCCGCCGAACTGAGCGGCACGGTGCCGCCGTGCCATTTTGTGGTCGGCCCAGAAAATCGGCTCGTCGCCACGGCCGTTCGATCCGTCGTTGAAAAACAGGTTCAAGATTACAATCCGCTGGTGTTTTACGGTCCGAGCGGCACGGGCAAGTCGCATCTAGCCGAAGGGCTGGCAGCGGCTTGGAAGGCCCGCAACCGTCGCCACAAAGTCGTTTGCACCACGGCGGTCGATTTCGCCCGCGAACTGGCCGACGCCATTGAAACGCAAGCGGTCGATGAGTTTCGTGCGAAGTATCGCGGCGCGGCGCTGCTGGTCCTTGAAGACCTTGGCATGTTGGCCGGCGGAAAATTGGGCAAGTTGAACGTGCAGGAGGAATTGATTCACACCTTAGACGCCTTGGCGGCGGAAGATCGTTGGATAGTGGTGACGGCCTCGGCGTCGCCGCACATGCTGCCGGGTATTTTGCCGGCGTTGCAAAGCCGTCTGATGGCCGGCCTGACCATTCCACTGGTCCCGCCCGGCGTGGAGGCTCGCCTGGCGATTTTGCGGCAACTGGCCGCGTTACGCGATATTCCGCTTTCCGAGCCGGCGGCGCTGGTGTTGGCCGAAGGACTTGTCGGCACGGCGCCGGAGTTGGCTGGTTTGTTGCTTCAATTCGCCGCGCCGGCCGAATTGGAACATGGTCGGCTCGATGGCGCCGCGGCCAAGAAATATCTTGCGGAACGAAACAGGTCGCGGCAGCCGAGTTTGCATGAAATCGCGTTGGCCACGGCACGGCATTTTTCGCTCCGAATCGCCGACGTGCGAAGTTCGGCGCGGAAAAGGGCCTTGGTGGTCGCCCGCGGCGTGGCGGTGCATTTGGCGAGACGTTTGACCAATGAAAGTTTGGAAAATATAGGAAAGTATTTTGGCGGCCGAGATCACACCACGGTGTTGCACAGTTGCCGCAAGACGGAAGAGTTGGCGAAAGATGATCCGGCGGTTGCCGAGGCGATCGAGAAGTTACAAAAGGGTTTGGGAAAAGAATAATGCGATGTTTAGCCGCCGCGTCCGCGCGGTGTTTGATGCTGGTGGAAAACGTGGCGATAAAGTGTTGATTATGTCATCAACATCAACCAACCATGAACATTGAAGTTCGCGGCTGCTGACACAAACTAAAACCATCGACAATCCGCCAACACGCGATGAACAGGAATTGGACGTCTTTTCCACCCGCTGAAAAAATACGGAAGTCGATCAACTAATTCAACTTGCGCCGCCGTTTCCTTCTTTATCAACACTTAGTAGGCTCTTACATATACTACTGCTAATTAAAAATTCAAGAAAGGTAGAAACGCTTATGAAAGCAATCTTTGAACGCGACAAACTCTTGCACGCCTTCCAAATGGCCGCCAGCGTCGCCCCGGCTCGGAGCCCCAAACCGATTTTGCAAAACGTCAAATTGGAAGTGACGCCAGAGAGCGTCATCATGATGGGCACCGACCTCGAAGTGGGCATCCGCATCGAAGTGCAGGGCGCGGCCGTGGAAGCGGCCGGCAGCGTCGTGTTGCCGCGCGACCGATTCGGCAAGATTTTGTCGGAAAGCTCCGACGAAAAACTGAGCCTCGAAAGCGATGGCCGCAAGGCGCTGGTTCGCGGCGCCAGGAGCGAGTTCCAATTGCCGTCGGAAAATCCCGACGAGTTTCCAGCCGTCATTCCCTTTGCGGAAGAAAAATATCATGAACTGCCGGCACGGACGTTTCGGGAAGTGGTTCGCCGCACGGTTTACGCCACCGACAACGAGAGCAGCCGCTACGCCTTGGGCGGCGTGTTGATCGAATTCACCGATGCCGGCCTAACGGCTGTCGCCACCGACGGCCGCCGTTTGGCTCGCCAGGAAAGCCCGGCGAAATCGGTTGGCGGACATGCTTCCGGCAGCACGATGACAATCATTCCGACCCGCGCGATGCAATTGATCGAGCGTGCATTGGCTGACAATGAAGAAAACATCCAGCTTGCCGCCCGCGAGAACGACGTGTTGGTTCGCAGCGGCCGTGCGACGATCTATTCGCGGCTGGTTGAAGGGCGTTATCCAAAGTGGCGCGACGTTTTTCCGCGGCGCGAAGGTATGTTGAAGATCGACCTGACGGTCGGCCCTTTTTATGCGGCGGTTCGCCAAGCGGCCATTGTGACGAGTGAGGAGCGGCGAGGCGTCGATTTCAAGTTCGGCGGCGGCAAGATCATTTTGGCCGCCCACGGCGCGGAACTCGGCGAGTCGCACGTTGAATTGCCCATCGCCTATGATGGCGAAGAAATCGGCATCGCCCTCGATCCACGTTATCTGAGCGATTTCCTGAAGGTGTTGTCGCCCGAGCAAACTTTTGCGATCGAGCTTCGCAACGCCGACAGCGCGGCGGTTTGTGCGACGGACGACGGTTACGCCTATGTGATTATGCCGTTGGCGCGGGATCAATAATCATGGCACGCGGTCCGCAAATGATCGGCAATGTGCTTTCGGAGTTAATGGCCCGGCGCGGCTACGCCAGGGTGCAGAGTGCCGAGCAATACGACGTGGCATGGCGCGAGGCGGCCGGCCCGATGGCGTCGAAGTATTCGCGGCCCGGCCAATTGCGCCGCGGCGTGTTGGAAGTCGTCGTCGCCAATTCGACGCTCATGCAGGAGCTTGGCTTTCAGAAAGCGATGTTATTGAAGGCTCTGGAAAAACTGTTGCCGGACGGCGGAATCAAGAATTTACGGTTCCGAGTGGGGAATTTGGAATAGCCAAGCAACTTACAGACGTTATATCGAACAAAAAGAAAAAAATGTCAACCGATCTGATAAATAAAGATAATAAAGAACCGTCTCCCGATCTGAATACCTATCGCCTCGAAAAAACCGAGGGCGACGCCGATTACAGCGCCAAAGACCTTCAGCATTTGAGCGATTTGGAACACGTGCGCGAGCGGCCGAGCATGTATATCGCCGATACCACGGCGCGCGGCCTGCATCACTTGGTCTATGAAGTCGTCGATAACTCGATCGACGAAACGATGGCCGGCTTCGCCTCGGAAATTTCGGTGACGATCAACAACGACGGCTCCGTGACGGTCGAAGACAATGGCCGCGGCATCCCGGTCGAAATGCACCCGGACCTCGGCTTCTCGACGCTGCAAGGCGTGATGTGCGTCTTGAAATTCGGCGGCAAGTTCAAGAAGGGCGCGTATCAAACGTCCGGCGGCTTGCACGGCGTCGGCGTTACGGTCGTCAACTTCCTTTCCGAATGGTGCGAGGTCGAGGTGCGCCGCGGTGGGCATGTTTATCAGCAGGAATACGAGCGCGGCGTGCCGACCGCCGAAGTCCGCCGCATCGGCCGTAGCGATCGCGTCGGCACGAAAACCACGTTCAAGCCCGACCCGCAGATTTTCCCGGACACCAATTTCCAGTACAACGATCTTTATCGCCGGCTTCAGGAATTGGCATTCCTCAATCGCGGCGTGAGGATCATCTTCCGCGACCAGCGAACTGGCGACGGCGAGGCGTTCCATTACGAGCGCGGCATCGTCGAGTTCGTCGAATATCTCAATCGCGCGAGTGAGGCGGCTCACGAGGATGTCGTTTACGTGTCCGGTGAGTACGAAGGCGTCGGCATGGAAGTCGCGTTGCAATACTCGGGCGAGTTCACCGAAAACGTTCGTTCGTTCGTCAACAATATTCGCACGACGGAAGGCGGCACGCATCTTTCCGGCTTTCGGGCGGCCATCACCCGCACGGTGAACGCCTACGGCAAGAAGATGAATCTGTATAAAGACCTGGTGCCCAGCGGCGACGATTGCCGCGAGGGCTTGACGGCCGTGATTTCGCTTCGCGTGCCCGAGCCGCAATTCGAGGGCCAGACGAAAACGAAGCTCGGCAACGGCGAAGTGGAAGGCATCGTCAATTCGGCGGTGGGCGATTACTTGGCGAAGTTTTTGGAAGAGAATCCGAAGACGGCGAAGATCATCATCCAAAAGGGCCTGTTGGCGGCCGAGGCCCGCGAGAGCGCCCGCAAGGCGCGGCAGTTGGTC
>CAZWNM010000318.1:0-4098 GCA_964635765.1 uncultured Planctomycetaceae bacterium
GCGCGATGCGCAAGCTGGCTTGGCGATGACCGATGCCGACGATGTTTTTCGCCAGATTCCTTTTGCGCAGGGTCAACCCGATCGATCCGCCGATCAAGCCCACTCCCACAATGGCGACAGTATTCCACGATTTCATGGCGTTTTCCCAATGCGTTGAACGCGAATGACATATTGTAGCAGATTTTTGGGCTATTTGGAGCGGGGGCGACGAGCCTGGGAGGGGGACAGACGAGGAGGCTGGCAGACAACGCCGCTCGCGTGCCGCGCGACAAAAACGCGCCGGCGGTCGATCAATCGCCGGAAGTTCTTTTGTTCAGCGAATCGAACATGCGATTCCTCAGCGAAGTCGAGCCGCAGCGGGCCGACGCCTTCGAGGCCATCATGGATGGTCTTCCGCACGCCGAGATCGGCGAAGTGACCGACGCCGCCCGGCTGGAAATCCACGCCGACACCGTCCCGGTCATTTCCGCCGACCTAGCGACGTTGAAAGAGGCCTGGCAGAGGCCGTTGCGATGGTAATTACGTCAGTCCGACCCGTCCGCCAAACTTTTTGACGCCGCAAATCGGCATTGACCGCCGACGAATTCGCGGATACGCTCCGCCACACGGGTAAGTGTGCGCTTACCGCGATTGTTGCCCAATGGATGTGGTGCGGAGCGCCGTGGGATGCAAAAAAACCGAAAATGCGTACTCGGTTGTCGCGTCGCGCTGCTCTTTCTTGCAGTCGGATTACTTTACGAAACGGAGATATTGCCGACGGTCGCATGGGCGCAGGAAGCGGCTTTCGACGGAAACCAGCCCGCCTTCGATGCGCAATCGAGCGTATTGGCAACGCCTTTTCAACCGGAAGCCGTGCCTGCCGAAAGCTCATCGGCAGCCTACGATCTTCAACCGCTGCCGCCGGTGCAACCGCTTGGAGATTTAACCGCCGGCTCAACCGCGGCGCCAACATTCGGCGGCGGTTTTGGTATGGGCATGGGATCGGGCATGGGGCTTGGCATGGGCGGCGGACAGGGGCCGATCAGCTACAAAACCACTTGGTTTCCAAACGCCGCGGTCCAGGGGCAATCGGCCAACTGGGGCATGGTCGGACAAGATTTCTCGTTCATGGCGCCGGTCTCGAGCAGTTCGCCAAGCACCGTCATGCTCACCGGCGGCGTCAGCAACCGGCTGATCGACACCGACGCGACGATGCCCGACTCCGGCCGTGCGTATCCCGACAACCTTTGGAACGTCCGCCTCGGCCTGATGTACATGCGGCAGTTGGACGAAGGCCGCATGTTCAGCGCCGGCGTCAACGTCGGGTCGGCGAGCGATCGGCCGTTCGGTTCCATCGAGGAAATGAATGTCAGCCTAATGGCAATGTATCGCCGGCCGAGCGGAGAACGCAACGCCTGGACGTTTGGCGTCGTCTATTCGCCGACGAGCGAGATTCAATTCCCGATCCCCATGATTTCGTATTTTTGGAATCCGTCCGACACATTCCAAGCAAACGTCGGGCTGCCGTTCATGCTGCGTTATCGGCCCGACGACCGGTGGACGTTCGAGGCGTCGTACATGCTGATCCACACGATCAACGTGAAGGGCAGCTACCGGCTGACCGACCGGCTGAAGATCGTCGGCGGCTATTCCAGCACCGACGAAGTCTACATGCTTTACGACCGTACCGACGTCAGCGACCGCTTTTTCATGTACGATCAGCGCGTTTCGCTCGGGCTGGAATCGCCCGTGGCCAAGTGGCTCACGGTCGATCTGACCGGCGGTTATGCGTTCGGCCGGTATTCCTACACGGGCCAGCAGTGGGACAGCGCACAATTCGACCGCATCGACATCGCCAATGGGCCGTTTGTGATGTTCCACGCCCAGTTGCGGCGATAAATCGACCGTCGATTACGGCACACGCGATGGTACGGCGTGAAGCTGGATGCCCAACGCCCGAACGACTTTTAGAACCGTAACGAACTCAGAATTGCTCCGTACATGACATTTTGTATTTCATCAGCGATCATCCGGCGTTTGAAAATCAGCGGCGTTTTCCGCTTCTTCTTGTCTTAGAACGTCGAGCAACGTGTCGTATTCCACGATGAGGTTGCTGACCGGATCGCCTCGGAAAAATTTTACGCCTTCGACAATGTAAAAAACACCCTTGAAAAACAGGAGACCGAGAAAGGCTCCAAGCACCAATCCCAACGCCCCCATCTGAATAGCCAATCCTTGGCCTGCCCCTTGGTTTCCTGGCATCTGAATGAACCGCTGGATCACAACAATAACCCAGATACCGAGAGCAAAGCAAATAGGGCCGGTGACAAAATAGAACGCGGCGAGCCAGCGGCCCCATTTCTTGTGGAACTCGACCGACTTCCGCGCTTGCTTGACGCATTTTTCCCGTACAGCGGGCGAAACAGACATTTCTACCTCGCCTTTGGAAAACAAAGCCTAATCTTCCATCACCTCTTGCTCGCGGGCTTTTGCCAAGTCGGTGGCTTGGGCTTCGTAGGTCTTGGTGAGTTCCTGGATTTCTTCCTTCGCCTGATCGCGGTCGTCTTCCGAAAAATCCTTGTCCTTCTCGCCTTGATCGGCGCTTTTGTTGCCGTCGCGGCGGACGTTGCGGATGGCCACCTTCGCCTCTTCCGACAAATCCTTGATGCGGCCGACCATCTTGCGGCGCACTTCCATCGATAGCGGCGGTACGTTCAGGCGAATCAGCCGGCCGTCGCTCTGCGGATTGAAGCCGAGATCGCTCGTCTGAATCGCCTTTTCGATGTCCTTGATCGTGCCGGGATCGTAAGGCCGAATGACGATTTGGTTCGGCTCCGGCGCGCCGACCGAGGCCACTTGCTTGATCGGCACGGCCGATCCGTAGACTTCGACCCGGAGCGAATCGACCAAGCCGGGATTCGCCCGGCCGGTTCGGATGCCGGCCAGATCGCCCTTGAGTTTGCGCACGGCCTTTTCCATGCGCTCTTCAACATCGAGTAGGATTTCGTCGGTGGACATGATTGAGGGGCTAGGGGCTAGAGACTAGGGGCTAGAGATTAAGGGCAGCGGACCAAGGCTAGACCTCGCATTTCTAGCCCCCAGTCCCTAGCCCCTAGCCCCTAGCTATGGATCAACGTGCCGACACGCTGGCCGTGTACGGCGCTTTCGATGTTGCCGTCCTTGCGAAAATTAAACACCAAAATCGGCAAATTATAGCTGGCGCACTTCGTAATCGCCTCGTGATCCATCACGCGGAGATTTTGGCGGCGCACGTCGTCGTAACTCAATTCGCTGTAAAGCACGGCGTGCGGATTTTTTTCGGGATCGTCGCTGAAAACGCCGTCCACACGCGTGGCTTTCAGCAAAATGTCGGCCTCAAGCTCCAACGCGCGCTGAGCGGCGGCCGTGTCGGTCGTCACGAACGGACTGCCGGTGCCGCCGGCCAAAATGATGATTCGGCCTTTTTCCAAGTGCCGCATCGCACGCCGCCGGATGTACGGCTCGGCCACGCCGTCGGTGCGAACGGCCGTCATCAGCCGCGTGTCGCAGCCGAGCGATTCCAGGGCGTCTTGCAACGCCAAGCCGTTGATCATCGTGGCCAACATGCCCATGTAATGGGCCGTCGCCTCGTGAACGCACGAATTGCCGCACGAAAACTGCGCGCCGCGAAGAATGTTGCCGCCGCCGATGACGATGGCCAATTGCGCGCCGAGCCGCGAGGCGTTGAACGTTTGCCGGGCGATATGCAACACCGCGTCCATCGCGATGCCGCGCTCGCCCGGATGCACGAAGCCCTCGCCGGAAATCTTTAGAACGACACGTTTATATTTAGGGTCGGCCATGAGCATCTTACTCCTTCGGCAATTCCCAACGCACGAACTTAACGAGCTTCAAGCCAGCCTCTTTCGCCGCTTGACCGACCGTTTTTTTGTCGTCCTTCACGAACGGCTGCTCGACCAGGCAATGCTCGGCGTAAAAATTATGCAAGCGGCCTTCGACCATTTTCTCGATGATCTTTTCCGGCTTGCCTTCTTTTCGGGCGGCCTCGGAAAGAATCTCCCGCTCCTTCGCCACCAGCGCCGGATCGAGGTCTTCCTTGTTCAACACGCCGGGCCGCAT
>CAZWNM010000319.1:0-4095 GCA_964635765.1 uncultured Planctomycetaceae bacterium
GGACAATGCGGCGATCATGAGCCAGGCCACCGCTCACCAGCTTGGCGTGGAACCAATCGGCAAACGCTGTGGGGTTATATTGTTCGCCTACTTTCCGAGCCGAGACAGGGCGATTCTTTGCGGCATAGCAACGGCGAAGCTGTTTGTTGTAGGCAGCGAAGACGTAGGGGCTGACGCATTTCCTCAAAAGTTGATCGCAAAACCGGATCGCGTGTCCGTTGAATAAGATTCTCCAACCCTTGCTGAAATGCCCGGCCGTAGCCCTGGATTACAGCACGGTCGATGATCTCCCGCTCGACAAGAAATAACCACTCAGCAAATGCAACCATACAAATATGTAGGGTGGTCGAGTGATTTTTTGTCAGGATTCTCGCCCCGAAACCTTTCACAGTGAAAGGAATTGGCCCTCACCGACCACCGCAGATTCATAATAAAGACGGTCACGGCCCTTCATCCCAGTTATTGAACATCTTCGCATCCGGTTGCCCAGCTAAAGCGTTGCCACGAAAGGGTTTGGCCCGATGATTAAATTGTTCCTTCGGATTTCTTGCGGGTTGGAACGTACATAAAGCATGAGGACGTTTTGGGAATATCTCGGCCACCACCAGGACCGGAAGAAGGGCCCGGCAATCTGCCAAGCGGATTATCTCGCAAATCTAATTTCTCAAAGCGGAGCGGCTGGCATTTCCAGAGGAAGATTGGGGTCGTTGGTGAAACTTGAGCCCGACACATTGAGCCAGTTATTAAATGCCCTCATGCAGTCAGGTCAAGCCGTGGCATTCAGGAAAGGTGATTGCTTGATGTACCGACCAAGATGACGGTGGGGCGGGTTATTAACAGCCTGGAAGCTGGACTACCAGTCTTCCCATCTGTAGCGGTGGCGGCGGGCATTCAAACGGGCTGATTTGCCATTTGTATTCGGTTTCTCCAATCACGGTGGGCGGAATGATGGATTGATGACGGCCAGCACGGAATTCAATCTTTTGTGCCGTGATCCCAAGAGAGGCAATGGAAGTATCGGCCTTGAACAGCCGGTGTTTGCTTCGCCGCGATTGATACCAAGGAAACTCCAACCCCCGGCACAGATCATCCAGAACCGCTTCGCCCTCATCGGAATCGGCTTCCAGATCGACAAGACCCGAAGGCCCGAGATTTACGCCGATGCCCGCACTCAAATGGATTTCCAAGATGCTGGCCACAGATTTGGAATCCGGGCAATAATCCGGCCAGCCCTTGAATAGCGGCTGTTTGGCCTTCTCCCCGAATCCGCGAACAGGGACCAGCCACCAGCCCAGTTCGGAAATATATTTTTCTGCGGCAGAAATGCGATTATCAACACTATAATACATTGGCAACACCTGTTCTTCGGTTACAGCGAAAACAGCACACCAAACTCAGCGGCCCGGCAACAACCCCAAGTTCTGCCGGGCCGTTTGCGTTATTTCCCTTCCTTCTGATTCAGCAGTGCCACGATGAGAACCGCCCAGCACTCATCGACGGCCCATGCAAACACTTGGCCGTCAGGATTTATTATTTCGCATCCTGCCGTCCCAGATCGTCGGTAGCTGAAGCCATTACTTTCCATTTGCCGCCCCTTTCTTTTCCATGCAGTCTTGGATCAGTTCATCCAAGGCGGCCAAAGTCCGTTCCGCGTGCCATACAGAAAAATAGATGCCACGATCCTGGTCGTAGATTTTTTGCAGTAGCCTCCGTGCGTTGCCTTCTCGGTTGGTTGGCCGTCTATGCAACATCAAAACGTCCTCCGGTTGTACGTCGTTCTGCAATTTTCTCGTCGGGGCAATTATTCGCAACAATATTCATCGCCATTCTGACCCCGAGCAGGCTTTGAATTACATGGCTTTCCGCCTGTTGAGTCCTGTCGGTGAACGCGGAAATAAAAAAGGCACCCTATGGGATTTTGATGAATCGCGTCCTTATGCCCCCGGCGACAATCCGCTTGAGGCTCGGTTCAAGACTTTCGTCATGCACGATATTAGAACACTGTGCGGTCATAAGGTTCGTCGTATCCGCAATGTCGACCGGCCAGCGGGAACAATATCAATCACGCCGGGCAGACCCAAGGATGATCCGCAGGCTGGAATCGGTGCCGGTGAAATACCAGACCGGCAATCGAGCGATGACGAATTGATTCGGGACATCATGGAATTATTAAAAAAGAAAAGCTCGCCGGATTTCGACTTGGTTGCTTTGTTCAAGTCGATTCTGGCCGGAGAAGGCACGCGGCACCAACGGCAAACCTTTGGGCACAGCAAGGCCAACTTGGGAAGAAAGGTAATCGTGAAAATTATTCACAACTACGCCACGGCCACGGAGAATTACGGCCTGCTTCGGTTCCTTGACCGAATCCGAAATCCAGAATTGAAAGAACCACGCCCACCGAAAACATCGAAGCCAGAAATGCCGAGACAAGAGCGGCTGTTTCGATCCATCGTGGAACTTTTGGAACGGCATGGTCGGAGATGCGGCTCATCAATCTTGGGCAAGTTTCGTCGCCGTTGGGTGGAACGAGCCGATCCTTCAGGAAAGTACCCCAATCTTTTGACGGCGATTCTTGCGGCCATGACGGCATCGGCGGTAATCGAACGGCAGGGTCTTCATTATGTGCCGGGACCAAGATATTCAGAATTCCTTCCCCAATCCGTGATGCAAAATCAATAAAAGAAAAATTATTTTCATTTTCTTTCAGGGGTGGAGTCCCTTTTCGTTCTATATGCTCTCAACGGGCCGTGGTTTTCTTTTTCGAAGGCTTTGGTTGACAAGGAGGCGGGGAAAATCCGAAAGAAGATCAGGCGGTAGGCAAGCCCCAACTCGTCAATTTGACAAGTTCAACAGAAATTCAGCAAGGAGTCGCCCCAGATTTGTTCGAGAACCGAACAAAATCGACCCGCCCGCTCCAACACTCCGCCAAACGCACCAGAATGCACCAGGATAAATTTCAATAAGAAATACGACCTTGGGATAGGGTCGGCGGGCACACGAATTATTTTTTAATCTGGGAGCTTCCACGGCATCTTCACGTTGGATCGGCCTTATGAGGCAGTTCCCACACGGTGTCATCGTTAGTGATGATGTTCATCTGGTTGCCGCCGACGTACACCCCCACCAAATCCACGTCGGCGGGCATTTTTTCAGCCATTCAGAGTACAGGTTCGCTAACTGGTTTGCCGTCAGTCCCTCGGGCACGTCGGCACCAAGCTGGACGAGCCGTTCGTTCACATCGTCTTTGTTGAGAATCAGAAGTCTTACGATCTTCATGGCGATTTCCCTTTCTTCGATGTCTTACACCATCCCAGTAGGCGTCGTAGCCCTCTTCGTAGGCATTGTTGTTTGCCATTGGGCTGTCTATCTTTCAAATGGTCCATCCACACGTCCGTCGTCTGGGTCAAGACGTTGTGGGCGAAATCGAAACCGGCTTCCCGCAAGGCGATCTCCACATTCTCCTTGCTGGGCGGCTCGCTTTGCAAATAGACAAGCCCCCAGAAGACCGTGGTGCCGCCGTCCACATGAACTCCCGTCGCCACCTGTTTGACCACAAGCTGCGGATTCAACCGAGCCATCAAGTGCTGGATGGGGAAAAACTCATGTTCGTCCCGCACTGAAAACGCTTTCGGCAATTCAACTTTCGTGTGCATGAAATGACTCCTGATTCAATCGCTACTTTTTCTTCCTACTTACAACACCCTTCGCAACTTTATTCAGTCCTTGGCCCCGCTTCCCTGTTTTCCCTTCCAATACGGACAGAAGGGGCAGTCACCACCTTCGGGGAAATCCTCGCCTTCCTCGTGCGGACAGCCCATGTTGCGACCCGTAGCGACCACGGATTTCACTCCATGTCGATTTCCGTCGCACCTTGGGATTATCCTTAACGCCGCAGCAGCCAGATTGCATCATGGCCGATATTTTCCAGGATTTGAGCAATGGTCCATTAAACGTCCCCGTTCTTGTTTGAGTAATTCGGTAAGAGCAGGGATGGCTGCCTCGTTCTCGTAACCCACCTTTCCCAATGCCGCAAAAGCGATCCAGCGAATATGTTCGTCCTTGAGCAATTCGATGAGGGCAGAGACGGCGGTCTTC
>CAZWNM010000320.1:0-4081 GCA_964635765.1 uncultured Planctomycetaceae bacterium
CGAAGGCGCCGCCGGCGTTTTCTTGAACGATGTGACGGCGGCGTTGGTATGCGACATCGCCGGTGCGTTCGGCGCGTTCACGAAAGGCGAACAACAGAAAAATGGAGACAAGACTGGGAGACCGGGAGACGAGGAGACTGGCAGAGTTGTTGGTTCCAATTTCGCAACCAATTCCAAATCTCAACTTCCGAATCTCCTAGTCTCCCAGGCTCCCAGGCTCCCAGGCTCTGTCGTCCTCCTATCGAGCGACGCCCGACCGCTCACGGCTGAACTTGTCGCGGCGGCGGCCGAAGGCGTTCGATCGGTCGGCTGCAATGTTATCGACATCGGGCCGGCCACCACGGCGTGCTTGGCGTTCGCCGTCCGGCATCTGCACGCCGACGGCGGCCTGGCGGTCGGCAATCCGGGCGACGATCCGCACTCGGTCGGCCTCAAGTTTTTTGACGCCGCTGCTCGGCCGCTTTCCGCCGGCGGATCGTTGGAGCCGATCATCGAGCGTTATGAAGCCGGAGATCGAAAACTGTCGCGGCGTTATGGCGAGTTGCATCGGTTCCAGGCCGACGCGCCGTATCTGGCCGCGATGGCCGAACGCTATCACGCCCTGCGGCCGCTCAAGGTTGCGGTCGATTCGGCGTCGAAACCCTGGACCGATTATTTCCAAAAACTCACCGTCGGCACGGCGTGCGAAATTCTAGGACGCCGCACCGTGCGGAACGAGTTCCCGCGACAAATCCGCGACGACGCGGCACATCTCGGCGTGCGCATCGACGGCGACGGCGAGACGTGCCGCGCATTCGACGAGCAGGGCCGCGAAATCTCACCCGACCGGCTGCTTTTCTTGTTGGCGAAACATGCGGCCGACGAAGCGAACCGCCTCGTCGCGGTTGAAACCGACACGTCGCCGGCCGTGATCGAGCAATTGAAACAACACGGAATGCAAATCATCGCCGGCGGCCCGCGGCGCGCGGAAATGGCCGCGGCAATGTCGCAACGCAACGCCATGTTCGGCGGCGGACCGAGCGGCCGCTATTGGCACGCCGCGTTCGGCGTTCCGTTGCCCGACGCCCTGATGACCGTCACCGAGTTGTTACAAATTCTCAGCCGCAGCGACGAGCCGTTTTCGCGGATTCTCGACCGGGAAACGAAAATCGCGCAATAATAGCGCATCGGTCAAATTTTGGCCTTCGATCCCGCTTTGCGATGGCGGGCGAGATCGGCAGGCCCGCGACACCGCGTCCTCAACCGTCTGCCAGCTCCTCCCATCGTACGAACGCCCAAGCTCGAAAATCCAAAATCCGGAAACTATTTGGCCGTCTGAAGTAAGTGTGAGAAAAGGAAAAATGGGAAAGAGGGAAAAAAGGAAAGCATAAATAATATTGTTGTTTGCCAATCAAAAATTACCTGTCTTTTTTCCCATTTTTCCACTTTCCCCCTTTCTCCTTCTTACACTAACCGTTTTTTTATTGTTCGAGGTCGAGTTACTTCCCTTAGCTCAAATGTTACGAAAATGAAAATCCAAGAAAAAAACCAACCGGGTTGTTTTTTCAATTTGCGGGGGCGACAATGAGTGTCTGTCGGTGTAAACGTCAATCCATCCGCCCCATTTTCCAAAAACTCGTCTTACGGCAAAAGCCAAAACGGGTTAAATAAACACTGATGAGTATGGAGCAATCGCTAGACGCCGAACTGATCGAGAAAACCAGGCAGCAAATCCGTGCGATGATGACGGAAACCGCCCGGCTTGCTAGGACCGATGTGGCGCCGGAGGAGTTTTATAGCCAATTTCTACAACGACTGGTTTCATCGCTTGTGGCCAGTGGTGGGGTTGTTTGGGTGACGACGGCGGACGGCGGGTTGACCGTCCAGTATCAAATCAACCTCCAGGAGGCCCGGCTGCAAGAAAATGAGGAGCGGCTGGCCCAGCATAATCGGCTGCTGCAAAAGGTGCTTGCCGGCGACGAAGATATTTTGGTACTGCCGCATTCCGGACCGGGCGTCGCCGGGCAGAACGATGCCGGACAGGCCGACGCCGAATTGCCGGCCGCCAATCCGACCGATTTCCTCCTGCTTTTCGGCCGGCTGAAAACCGATTTGGAAACGGTCGGCGTGGTCGAGATTTTTCAGCGGCCCGACGCCGGTTTGGCCACGCAACAAGGCTATTTGCGATTTGTGACGCAGATGTGCGAGTTGGCCGGCGATTTTCTGAAGAGCCACCAGCTTCGCCGCTTTTCCAGCCGCCAAACGCTTTGGACGCAGTTGGAAGATTTTACGCGCGTCGTTCACGCCTCGCTCGATCCGCGCGAGACCGCGTACGCCATCGCCAACGAAGGACGCCGCCTGCTCGAATGCGACCGGGTGAGCGTGGCCATTCGACGCGGCCAACGCTGCGCCATTGAAGCCGTGAGCGGGCAAGACCTTTTCGACAAGCGCTCGAACACCGTGCGATTGCTCGGCCGGCTGGCCACGGCGGTTGTAAAAACCGGCGAGGCGCTGTGGTACGCCGGCGACGCGCGCGATCTTGCCCCGCAGGTCGAAAAGGCCGTGCAGGCGTACGTCGATGATTCGCACACGAAGATGATCGCCGTCTTGCCGTTGCAGCGGCCGGCCCCGCCCAAGGAAGACGATCCGAAGCGGCACGTCGAGCAAGAGCCGCCGGTCGGCGCGTTGATCGTCGAGTTGATCGAGGACGCGCGACCGTCGCCGGCGTTGGTCGAGTGCGCGGATGTGGTGTGCCGGCACGGTTCGGCCGCGATGGCCAATGCGATGGAACATCAGAATTTGTTTCTGCTGCCCGTGTGGCGGGCGTTGGGAAAAACCCGCGTCGTGCTGGAAGCTCGGGCGTTGCCGAAAACGCTCGGCATTGCCGGCGGCGTGCTGGCCATGGTTTTGGTGTTTGCGATTTGGCCCGCCCGACTCATGCTCGAAAGCAAAGGTTCGCTCGAACCGGCATTGCGGCAGGACGTGTTCGCCGCTCTCGACGGCACGGTCGATGAAATCGGCGAAGGCGTCGATCATGGAAAGCATGTGCGGCGCGACCAGCCGTTGCTGCTGCTTCGCAACAGCGATCTGGAAGTGGCCATGGCCGACATTCAAGGCCAACGGCAAACGACCAAGGAGCAGATCGACGCCAAGGATAGACAGAGCAACAATCCGCGGCTTACAGTGGACGACCGCACGCGAATCAACGGCGAATTGGCTGAAGCCAAGCGGCATTTGGAAACGCTCGAAGCACAATGGACGCTATATCAAAAGAAGCAGGCGGAACTGAATGTCCAAAGTCCGATCGGCGGCGAGATCGTCACTTGGGATCTGCGAAACCGACTGATTCATCGGCCGGTGCAGCGCGGCCAGGCGTTGCTTCGCGTGGCCGATCCGGCCGGGCCGTGGCAATTGGAACTCCACATGCCCGAAAATAACATCGGCCACGTGCTCGACGCCCAACGCAAGGCCGACGCCGCCGGCGAACGTTTGAACGTCAGCTATATTTTGGCCACGGAGCCGGGCACGACGCTGCGCGGAAAAGTGCGGGAAATCCATCGCATTGCGGAAGTGCGCGGCGACGAGGGCAACACGGTGTTGATCAAAGTGGACCTCGACCCGACGGGGATGTCGCAATTGCGCGACCAGCAGCGGCTTCGGCCCGGCGCAGGCGTGACGGCGAAAATCGACTGCGGTTCCGCTTGCTTGGGCTATGTCCTGCTGCACGACCTGTTCGATTTCATTCAGGCGAAGGTGTTTTTCAAGTTTTTCTGATAGATCAAGGCAATCCCATGCGACCTTTTATTGCAATCTTGGGCGCGTTCGCCGTGGCGGCGGCGTCGCTATCGGCGGCCGATAATAATGTCGTCACGATTCCAAAATGCCTCCTGGCGCTCGATGAGGAATCGCTGATTCCAGCGCAAGAGGCGGGCGTGCTAATGAAAATCGCCGCGCGCGAGGGCGATCAGGTGTCGGCCGGCGACCTGCTGGCCCAAATCGACGACGCCATTCCGCGCATGCAGCATAACATCGCCGGCTATAAGTTGAAAGTGGCTGAAAGACAAGCGGCCGACGACGTGGAGTATCGCTACGCCGTCGCCGC
>CAZWNM010000321.1:0-4074 GCA_964635765.1 uncultured Planctomycetaceae bacterium
GACATATTCGCCGTATTCGGCGGTGTTGGAGATCGAATAATTCATGGTGGCGATGCCGCCCTCGTAGATCAGATCGACGATCAGCTTGACCTCGTGAACGCACTCGAAATAGGCCATTTCCGGCTGATAACCGGCCTCGACCAGGGTTTCAAAGCCGGCCTTGATCAGGGCGCTGAGGCCGCCGCAGAGGACTACTTGCTCGCCGAACAAGTCGGTTTCGACCTCTTCGGCGAAGGTAGTTTCGATGACGCCGGCCCGGGTGCCGCCGATGCCCTTGGCGTAGGCCAAACCGATCTTCAAGGCGTCTGGCCCGGCGCCATCGCCCAAGGCGACCAAACAGGGCACGCCGGCGCCGCGGACGAACTCCGCCCGGACCAGATGGCCGGGCCCCTTGGGGGCCACCATGATCGTCGCCACGCCCTTCGGCATGTCGAATTGGCCAAAATGGACGTTGAAGCCGTGCGAGCAAACCAACACGTTGCCGGGTGAAAGATTGCTGGCGATTTCCTTGCGGAAAATCTCGCCTTGGAGTTCGTCGGGCAGCAAAATCGTGATGATGTCGCCCTGTCGTGTGGCTTCGGCCACAGAAATCGGCTTGAAACCATCCTTCACGGCTTGCTCGTAGTTCGGCGTGTTCGGCAACTCGGCCACAATCACTTTGCAGCCGCTGTCACGAAGGTTTTGGGCATGTCCGTGTCCCTGTGAACCATAGCCCAAAATGGCGATGGTCTTATTCTTTAGCAGGGAAATGTCGGCGTCTTTGTCGTAATACATCTTTGCTGGCATGATCTTTTTAACGGATTGAGGATTGGGGATGGGAGGTTGGAAATAAAAAACCGCTTGCGGTTTCGCAAGTCGGTGCGGCGTATGCCGCGTATTTTGTTCGTTTTCAGTTCTTCGACTCGCCGATGTTTTTGCCGCGCACCATGGCGATCCGGCCGGTGCGGACGAGTTCCATGATTCCAAACGGACGCATCATCTCGATAAACGCCTCGATTTTCCGCTCTTGACCGGCCATTTCGATCATCACCGCGTCGGGAGCGACATCGACGATCCGGCCGCGGAAAATGTCGGTCAACTCGCGGATTTCGCTCCGCGCGCCGGAGGCCGTCGATACCTTAATCAACATCAAATCGCGCTCGACGTGATCGGCCGAGCCGATGTCGTCCACGCGCACCACGGTGACGATCTTTTCCAACTGCTTGCGGACCTGCTGCTGCACGTCATCGCCGCCGACGACCACGAAGGTCATCCGGGAAAGATGGGGGTCATCGGTCTCCCCCACCGCGAGGCTGTCGATATTGTAACCGCGCGAGGCCAACATGCCGGAAATGTGCGATAGCACGCCGGGCACGTTTTGGACCAACGCCGACAATACATGAGCCATGAAATGTTCTCCAGAATCGACAAACCTTATAATTTACCCCTCGCAAAATCGAATGACAAGGGGGTGGAAAGAGAAATTGGGAACTGGATGGCGAACCAATTCCCTCATTTTCCCACGCAAAATCGGCTGAAAATCCGGTCCAACACGTCTTCCGTGTAAACGGCGCCCACGACCGTGCCCAACGCATCCAAGGCGACTCGAATTTCGGCGGCGGCCAATTCCTCTTGGCCGGCCGCGGCGGCATCGCGGGCGAGCCGCAAACTATCACCGGCCAGCCCGAGCGACTCGTGACATCGCACGACGGTGCCTGCCACGACGGTGCCGCCATCGCCGCGAACGGCCAACGCGCGACGGCGCAATTCGGCCCGCAAGATGTGGAGGCCGCGGCCGGTTTGACTGCTGGTTTCAATGGCTGGAATGGTGCAATCGGTTCGGCGCGGCGCATCGCATTTCGTCAGCACGACGAGTGTTTTTTCACCGACGTTTTTGTCTTCCGAAAGTTTTACGCGTTCCCAATCGTTCATCGGACACGTCGAATCGATGCACAGCACTTGAATGTCAGCGGCTTCATGCTGTTCCGCCGCAATTTTTTGAGCCGCACGGTCGATCTCCGCATTTTCCGTCTCCCAGTCTCCCAGTCTCCTAGTCTCCCAGTCTCTTCCAATTCCGGCCGTATCGATCCAGCGGCACTTCACGCCGTCGAGATCGAGTTCAGCGTTGAGATAATCGCGCGTGGTGCTGGGCGACGGCGAAACCAGCGCGGCCCGATCGCCGAGCATGGCGTTGAACAGGCTGCTTTTGCCGACGTTCGGACGCCCGACCAGCGCAATGCGCGTTTCTTCAGCCGCTTCGTCGCGTGAGGCCATTTGCCGCAAGACGGCGCCGATGGCTTCCTGGGCGTCGGCAAGCCGGCGTTCCAATTCCTCGCGCGCGATAAAGGGTAAATCCTCGTCGGCGAAATCGAAACCGGCTTCGAGCTGAGCCAAAAGGTCGAGCAGCGAGTTTCGTAGATCGTGGAGTGGCCGGGCGAGTCCGCCGGCTAATTGGCCCAAGGCGGCGTGCAATTGACGATCGTCTTCGGCGTCGATGACGCCCAAGACGGCTTCGGCTTGCGTGAGGTCGATTCTGCCGGCCAAGAACGCGCGGAGCGTGAACTCGCCCGGCCCGGCCAATCGCGCGCCGGCCGCACAGAGATGGCGCAAAACGAGTTGCAAAAGCGGCGGCGAGCCGAGCGTGTGAATTTCAACAACCGGCTGGCCGGTGTAGCTGTGCGAAGACCAAAGCAGGGCGTCGCAGGGCAGCGGCGAGCCGAGTTCCGCGAGATGGAGCGAGCCGGCGACGGCGCACGGCAATTTTATTTTGATTTCTGGCCAGGCTTGCCCGGCGTCGGCGTGAAATAGCGAGTCGAGACAATCGACGGCGTTCGGCCCGCTGATGCGCACGATTCCGCGAGCCGCTCCGCCTGGCGGCGAAGCAACGGCGGCAATGGTGTCATCGAGAGAATACATCGCCTATTTCTTTTTTTTCTTCTCTTCCAGCTTCTTTCGCATTTCGGCTTCTTGCCGGTCGCGGGCTTTCACATCGGCGCGTGTTTCCGGCGTGCCAGAGGAAATGGGCGCGACCTTGGGAAGGAATTGCCGCTCGCCCATGCCCCAGAGGCTCGATACGATGAAGTAGATGCACAATCCGCTGGCGACCTTGAAAAACATGATGCCCATGAAGATCATCATGTACTTCATCATTTTTTGTTGCATGGCCGCTTGCTCGTCGGCCGCCGGCGGCATCATTACTTTCTGCTGCCAAATGAACAGCACGATGGTCAGCATCGGCAGCAGATTGAAGTACGGCCCGAGCGAGAAAATGCCGCTGGTTCCATCGGTAAACCAAGCCGGCAGGCCCCACACTCTCCAATCGTATAGCTTGTCGGGGGCGGCCAAATTGGAACACCAGCGGATGGAATGCGAAAGCAGCGGGGCGTCGCGCAGCTCGATAGCGACCATCAGCGAGCGATACAGCCCCATGAACACCGGCATCTGAATGAAAATTGGCAAGCAGCCGCTAAGCGGATTATAACTGTGCCGTTGGAACAGTTCCTGTTGGGCCTTGGCGCGGGCTTCGGCGTTGTTTTTGTGCTTTTCCTGGAGCTTTTTGATTTCCGGCTGCAACAATTGCATCTTCAGCGCGCCGAGGGCTTGCTTCTTGCTCAAGGGGAACATGCAGGCGCGCACCAGAATGGTCAGCAGGATAATGGCGATGCCGTAGTTGGGAATCACGGCGTAAAAAACGTGCAGGATTTTCGTCAGCGGCACGGCCACGGCGGCGAAAATCGGCCAGCCGAAATAGACCAATTCGCCGAGTCCGTACGGTTCGAGCACCGCGGCTTTTTTGGGGCCGGCGAAGAACTTGAACGTATGCGTAAGCGGCGCATCGCCCGGCCGGAGCACAACTTCCTTGCTTACCAGCCGGCACGACGTGTTCGTCATGTTGGTGCGCTGTGGATTGATCTTGCCGACGTAAATCGGCTTGATTTCCTCGAACCAAGCATTGGCCGGATCCTTGCGGTCGGGCAACAGCACGGCGGAGAAATACAGGGCGTCGATGCCGACGTAGACCATCGAATCGTCTTTCCACGGCAAATGCGGCTTGCCGGTGCCGGCGATGGTCATCGCGCCGAGGGTGTCGGGCAC